>CALHAX010000093.1 GCA_937931785.1 uncultured Hyphomicrobiaceae bacterium
GAATTCGACCTCAACGACACCACTGTTGTCGCCGGAACGCCGGATCGTGACGAGAACTGTGCCATCCGGTTCCGCAACGCTGAAGGTATCGGCTTCCAGAAAAATCGATCCTGTCACGACGTGTACTCCTGGCAATGCGTGCTCGCTAAGAAAGTAAAAAACCTTCCTCGAAAACGCTAAAAGGACTGACAGGCATATACATCTTATGTATCGATTGCGTGGTCGGTGTCGGCAACATGGTTAATGGAGACGAGCTCAGGCTCCGCGGCGGAGTTGTTGGAACAGTTTCGAAGACGGATAGGAATCCGCAGGCAGCCCAAGCCGGAGTTGCTCCTTCTTGATTGCCGCGCGGGTGCGTGCGCCCATCTTGCCATCCACACCGCCGACGTCATGGCCGCGGCGCACGAGCAGTGACTGCAATTCCCTGATCTGGTTGTAATCGTAAGTCTTGAGTTTGGATGAGGTTTTTGACAGGCGCGGCGCGCCGTCCAGACGGGTGGCGTAGTAGGCTGCTGTCAGGGCATAGACCAGGCTCTCGTTCCACTGCGTGTAAATGTCGAAATTGTCGTAGGTCAGGAACGCCGGTCCGTTGCGGCCCATCGGCAAGAGCAATGCGGCTTTCAGGCCATCGGCTTTGATCGCCTTGCCATTCGGACGGCGGATGCCCCATGCGGCCCACTGCTTGCGTGGATGGCGAATGGAGAGATCTGCTTCTTTCCAGTCGATCGTCTTGGTGATCTTGACCTCCTGAACCCAGGGCTCGCCGCGTTTCCAGCCAAAATGCTTCAGGTAAGCAGCCGTCGAGCCGATCATGTCCGGGACGCTCTTGAGCAGGTCGCGTCGACCGTCGCCATCGAAATCGATGGCATGCGTCAGATAATGGGTTGGCAGGAACTGCGTCTGTCCGAGTTCTCCGGCCCATGAGCCGATCATGTCTCTCGGGCGTAAGTCACCGCGTTCGACGATCCTGAGTGCCGCTTTCAGTTGCGGGCGAAACAATTCTGGACGACGGCAATCGTAGGCGAGGGTCGCAAGTGAGCGGATCGACGATTTTTTCCCCATGAATGACCCGAAGTCGCTTTCCAGTCCCCAGAACGCTGTGATCACCGGCGCGGGGACGCCGTATTTTTTCTCCGCTGCGTTGAACCAGCGTTTGTGCTTCTTGATCTGCTGGGGGCCCCGGCGCAGCCGGTTGGCCGACACCAGTTTTTTCACGAACTGCAGATAGCTCAGGGCAAAGATGCTTTGGCGTCGATCGTATTTGATGATCGCACGATCCAATGTGACGCCCCGCAACGTGCTATCGACAACGCGCTTTGAAATGCCTTCACGAACGGCCTCGGTCTTGAAGTCCCGCATCCAAGCGGAGAAGTTGGCGGTGTTCTTGCAGTTTTTGCGGTCGGATTGTGCGGCGCTCGCAGGATCTGGTGACATCGTAAAAAGAACAGCTGCTGCAAAGATGAAACTCGCACAGGCTCGTATGCTCATGGATCGTTCTCCCAAACGGATCTACACGGCAGGGTGACGCCGTTTTGTGACTTTTGCACCGAGTCGCGGTGCTTGTGCGACGATCAAGCCGCTTGTGACGATCAATGCCATCCCTATCCACGAAATCGTGTCCGGAACGGTGCCGAACAGCACCAGCCCGATGACGATCGCGGATACGATTTCCATATACGTGAAAGGGGCCAGAGATGAGGCTGGGGCGCGGGCAAAAGCGTAAAGAATCATGGATTGACTGAGTGCACTTGTGCCAGCAATTGCGATCATGAGCATCAACTGGTCTTTGGTCGGTGCCTGCCACACAAATGGCAACGAAAGAGAGAGTACGGCCATCGCAATCAACGCGCCCCACATTGACGTGACGAGCGGATTTGCGATCGGTGCGAGCTTGCGGTTGAACAACAGATGCACCGCAACCATCACACCACACACCAAAACGAGCAGGGCGCTCTGGTCCAGGTTCGCGAAAGAGGGGCGCATCACGACCAGCACACCTGTGAAACCACCAACCACGCCAAACCACGCAATTCTTGGAACCTTCTCGCCGAGAAACACGGGCGCCAGCATCGTTAGCAGAAACGGATAAATGTAGATGATTGCGATGGCGTCGGCGTACGCCATGGTGCGGGCACCTGCCACAAAGCAGACCGTCGCTGTTGCGATCGACAGAGCCCGGAACACCTGCAAAGCGGGCCGGGCCGGGCGAAAGGCAGCCTTGCCATTGGTGATCACACAGATTGGCAAGAGCACGAGAAAGAAACCGCAATACCGAGCCCACACAATCATGAACTCCGACATGTCATTCGACAACATTTTCATGAAAGCGCCGTTCAAGGCCGCGAGGCTCATGCCTGAAACAAGTAGAACGATGCCTGTCAGGTCTGCGGCGGCGCTTTGGGGTGCGGAAACGGTGTCTGTGGATGCCATGCCACGATACTCAGCGCGGTGTTGCCTTGAAGTCCAGAAGATTCATGGTGTCGAGGGGGCGGTCAGTTGATCGTGATCATCGCTTTTATATTTTGTGTTCGATCTTGAGTGCGACCGGAAAGGATGTTGAATTGTTGCTCAAGTCACGATTGGCAGGTCACGCATGCATCTCGCCCAACTCAACATTGCACACCTGAAATATCCTATCGACGATCCGCGGATTGCAGATTTTGTTGCGAACCTTGATCGTATCAACGCTGTTGCGGAGCGTTCGCCCGGTTTTGTATGGCGTTTGAAGGACGACAGCGGGAATGCGATGGATCTTGGGCCGGATGAGGATCCAATGGTGATTCCGAATTTGAGTGTCTGGGAGACGGCAGAACACCTCGAACAGTTCGTCTGGCAAACAATTCATACGCGCATTTATGACCGGAAGGCGGAGTGGTTCGTGCCGCAGGCGCAAGCGACGTTTGTCATGTGGTGGATTGCTGAAGGACGCCGGCCGGACCTTACTGAGGCAGGTGATCGGTTGGAACATCTTCGCACGCACGGCAACTCTGACGATGCCTTTGGGTGGGCGCATCTGCCGGGCGTGGAGCTCTGGCAATCGAAACGGTGTGCGTGACGGTCGGGGGGACCACTCATTGAGTGAGCAAGGTTCGAGAGGCGCGTGCTCAAGCGCCGGTCAACACGACGAGATGGCGGTGTGGGAACGTGCGTTTTTTGTTTCTACGTCGTTGCGGCAATGGACTTGTAGGTGTTTTCCAGTTCGACCAGTCGGGCCATTGCTGCGGGTTCGAGATCGCCTTCAGCGGGAATGTCGCTCTCGAAGTTCCTGTATTTATCTTCCCCGCGCACAAGGATGGCGGTGTCGAGGTCGTGCTTGGTTTGACGCACGTGTGAAGCGATATATTGGACGTTTAACCCGATACGGCGATCGCTGGACACATTGGGCATTGAGGCATGCAGTGTCCAGCCGTGATGGAACGAGGCTTCGCCCGGTTGAAGCGGACACATCACGGCTTGCTGCTCGCTGACATCCCGCACGGTTTGGCCCTGATAGAGGACATTGTCGTTGTCGTTTGTGGTTTCGTGATCCTGACGTCCGAGTTTGTGACTGCCTGGCACCATCCGCATGCAGCCGCTTTCTGGCGTGGCAGGGGAGAGCGCGAGCCAGAGCGTCACTTGATCGTCGTGGCTGAGCCCCCAGTAGGTGAGGTCCTGATGCCAGGACACGTGTGACGGGGTGTGCGGCTCCTTGATGATGTACGTCGCATTGTAAAGCAGGATGTCCGGGCCAATGAACTGTTCGACGATATCCAGCACGTCCGGGTGCGTGGTCAGCTCGAGCGGTGATGTCAGGATCGTGTGGATCTTCGGTTTGTAGTGGAGGTCGCCTGCGGCGGCTTCTGCGTCTTCCAGCTTCTTGCGATGGTGTGCGGCGTCATCGGGCGAGATGATTGGTACGCCTGAGACGTATCCATCGCGGTCATAGGAAGACTTCAGTGCTGCGAGATCGTGTTTGGGCATGACCTGCTCCATCCGGTGAGGCTGTTCGACCAGGAGATCTGACGACAGCGTGGCGGTGAAATCAATTTCCCGTTGCGACGTCTCGGGTCGCGTTGGAGCCTAAGCGATCGGAACAGGCGTGTGGTTGAACCGAACCATGCTGGCCAACCCGTCTGGCCCGCCGTAGTCATCAAGCTTGCGTTTCTGATCGGCAAAGGCGCGCGCGTTGACCGTGTCGGGATCGAGTATGGCACGGAGGCGTTTTTCTCCCTCGGATCGAACATCTGAATAATCCGCGCTTTCACCGAGGTCCGTTTGCTCGTGTGGATCGGCTGCCAGGTCGAACAACTGTGGACGTGCGCCGACGTAGTGGATGTACTTCCAGTTCGCCCAGCGCACCATGTAGAAGCCCGTCGGGCTGCCGCCGTCGTGATACTCGCTGATGATGGTGCGATCCGGGTCGGGCTCCACGATGCTTGCAAGCAAGGAACGTCCAGTGGTTGGATCATCTGTGGTGCGTGGAATGTTCATGATCTCCAGTGCCGTCGGATACAGATCGAGTAGCGACACGGGCTCCTGGTGGATTGCGCCTGAGGGAATATCAGGGCCGGCGAGTATCATCGGCACCCGCACAGATTCTTCATACATCAGAGATTTCGTCCAGAAACCGTGATTACCAAGCAGTTCGCCATGATCAGATGTGTAGAGCACGGTGGTACTGTTTGTGAGGCCAGCGGTGTCGAGCGCGCCAAGGATCTGCCCGATGTTGTGATCCAGAAACGAGACCAGTCCGAGGTAGGCTGCGCGGGCTTCCCGCATTCTGGCTTCATCGAAATAGTCGTCGTAACACCAGAATTCACGCATGGCGTTCAGGACCGGGTGATCGAGATGCCCTGTCACGTGGCGGGGGAGGTCGACATCGTTGTGCGGATAGAGGTCGTAGAAGGCGTCTGGTGCGGTCAGGGGGTAATGAGGGGATACGAGGGAAACAAATGCGGTCCAAGGCGTGTCGTCGGCTTTTGCCTCATTCTCCAGCCAGTCGCAGGTCCGCGCCGTAATGGCCCGGTCGTATTGTGTGTAGGTGCTCTCGCCGCGTCCGAC
Organism: uncultured Hyphomicrobiaceae bacterium; assembly: GCA_937931785.1. Classification (GTDB taxonomy): domain Bacteria; phylum Pseudomonadota; class Alphaproteobacteria; order Rhizobiales; family CALHAX01; genus CALHAX01. The sequence continues at coordinate 5,041 of CALHAX010000093.1, forward strand.
GTCGCTCGCGAGTTCGCTCGCCCCCTTCCGGTAATCTGGCAATGGATCGCGCAAGAGCCCTTCTGACCAGCCCACACCATTGACGACGTGCATTGCCAGGAGTTCGGGATCGAAGCCATTGTCGTCGTCGCTGGATCGGAAGTGCAGCTTTCCAATGGAGACGGAGCGCCGTTTGTGCCCATGCAACCTGTGGCCCCAGGTTGGAACCTTGCCATCGTAGGGTTGGGCTGAGTCCCAATAGCCCGTCTCGTGGACATGGCGACCGGTATGAAAGGCTGCACGTGCCGGAACGCAAATTGGCGACGGGGTGTAGGCGTTGCTGAACCGGGTGCCACGTGCCGCGAGGGCGTCGAGGTGTGGTGTTTGAACCAGCGGATGCCCGGCATGCCCGAGTACTTCGGCGCTGTGCTCGTCGGACATGATGATGAGCAGGTTTTGTGCGGGCATTCAAATACCTTTGCCATGATTGCCCAGAGAGTGGCGTAAATTCTGCGACGCGACAACATTGTCGATGGATATTGGATGCGTCGTAACTGAACCTGGGCTGATCATCAGGGCAATGTCATGAGCCCTGGCCTTGCAATCGCTCTTTGAAGTGCATTCAGAGCCTTGATGTGATCCCATGCGCAAGGTGCGCAGCGCTTCGTCATCATGTTGCCTTCGTCTGAGGGCTGATGATTTGATTGATTATATCTGCAGCAAAGCAATGAAAACAGCTTATAGGTGCATATGCCCGCATGAGGTGTTGCACATTTCGCTAGCTCTCAGCCCCTGGCTCGTGGTTTTGCGGTAATGTTGCGGTATCAGAATACCAAACAAGCCTGGTGGAGGTCGAATATGACGTTTGATCGCCTTCAAAGGCAATCTGGGTGAACAAGCTCTACCATTCAGATGATTGTTGCTAAAGTGGGGTGCCTTATTTGCGGAAATAGTGGCGGATGGGGTGGGATTCGAACCCACGAGACGGTTGCCCGCCCGCTGGTTTTCAAGACCAGTGCCTTCAACCACTCGGCCACCCATCCGCAACTGTTGCGGGTTCTAGTGCGGCTTGCCCCTGATTGGCAAGGTCTGAGCGTGCATTTCACACGTTTTACGCAAATGTGACTCAAGTGTTACATTGGTGATGCCCAAAGCTCGTTTGCAAAAGGGTGGAAAAATGTGCGAAAAGTGTGGTTTATCAGTCACGTGCCACATGATAGCCCGCATTTAACCTCACTTGTTAAGCGTCTGACAAGGATGATGGTTTTTGCTATAGCCACAGACAACAGCGCTAAGTACCTCCAAGGAGGAAGTTTTGAGTCAAGGTGAAAAAATCGTCGGAGTTGTGAGCCAGAGCTCCATTTCTTTCCGTTCACGACGGAGGGTATTTGCCCTTGCTGCAGTGACGGCCGGGTTGATTGGTGCGACAAGCCTGTCTCAAGTGCAGGCTCATGATAATGCGTTTGACGTGCGGAGTGAAAACCGGGCGAAGACGGCGGAGCTTTTCTTGCCGCAGCTTGAGCCTGGCACCTATCGATTGGTGGTTCGCAAGAGTGACGATGCCAAATTGGTGGGTACCGTTAAGCCATTGTCGGATTTTAATGTTCAATCGCGGCCTAGATGGCGCGACCGGACGCCAGCCATGAAGGTTCGTGTGCCGAATGAACCAGCGCCTGAACGTGTGGTCATGCCTGCCGTAAAAATGCGCACGCCTGCAGTTATGTTCACGGTGCCAAAGAATTTTGCAATGATCGATGCGCCACGGCGCGTTGTTGCTCAAAAACGCTTTCAGGCAGGGTGGTCCGGGCCAAATGTGAGCGGCGATCGCCTGGAGCTTGTTGCTCGTGGGAAGCGCGCCTGCGTTTCATCGGTTCTGGGAATTTCTGTCCATGAGTACGACGCAAACCGGGATGGAGAATTTACATTCCTTGCGCCAATGCGCGTAGGAAATTACGAGATTGTCTATTGCTCTGCAGATCAGCAGAGGGTGCTTGCTCGACATCCAATCCAAGTGGTTGCGAAGACAGCGGCTTTGCCAGACAGCAGTACGGTGCGGCGGTTGCGTCCAGCAACAGCGCCCCGATCTTCTACGCGGTTTGCCTCGCGACCTTCATTCGAGTTGAACAGCGCGGTTCGTGATGACGGTCAGCTTCCACGCGTGCGTATGATGGCGCCGATTGCATCGGCACGCGTCGATACGCTTGAGAGCGCACGCTCGATTGCTCCGATCGTGTCTGTGCGCCCTGGAGCGTTTGCCGAGGATGCGAGCCGTGTGGTTACGCCTGTAGGCCGTTACCGTTTTGGATCTCAAAAACTTGCCCAGGCAGATGCCGTTCCGGTGTTCAAGGTTCGTCCGAAATTTGACGATGCGGATGATGCTGCAGATGATCGTGGTTGGGCGCGCGAAGCCCGGGATGATTCAGAAGTGGTCGATATTGCCCCACGGCGTCGTGTAAAACAGTTGGACGATGATGCTGCCCCATTGCAACGCAAGCCACGCATTCGGATTTTCATTGATGAAGATGAAATCGACAAGACCGATGGTGCAGATGTTGATTTTCAAGCCAAGCGTCCCCGTTTTGAAGACGATGATGAAACGTTTGAGCAACCCCGTCGACAATTGAAGCCCGAACCGGAAGAGGATCTGCGGGAAGCGAAACGACCGGTGCGCCGGTCCTTTGATGATGAGCCTGTGACAGCGCGCCCTTTGGCGCAGCGGCCTGTTTTTGATGATGATCCTGTCCCTGCGCAACGACAGGTGACTGCGGCTCCTGAACGTGAAAAACCTGCGACCAGACTTAATGCGCGCCCGACTTTCGATGACGACGACGATGTCATGTTCGGTGCGGTACAACCTGATGAGAATGCTGACGCGCGGATCGAACCCGATACGAATATCGCCAGGACAACGCGCCGCCCAAGCTTTGACAATGACGACGATGATGTCTTCGATGCTGCAGAGCCGAAAGATGATCGGAAAGACCGTTTGGAGTCAAAGACGGATGCTGTGAAGACAGCTCGCAGGCCGTCGTTTGATGATGATGCTTTCGGAGGTGATGATGCGACGGATCGCACTGACGATACTGGGAACGAGGCTCCGATCGACCGTGCAGACGATTTCAAGTCTGACGAAGTTGGCGTTGCTGCTGCGATTGCGCGCAACAAGGCGCGTTATGGTGATGGTACGGATGATCGCGATGATTTCTTCACGATCAAGGGGCGTTACAGCTGGTACAAGCCTGTGACACCGAAGCAGGCAGAGCGCACTGCCAGGTTGCCTGCCGCCAAGGATGATGAAACTGCGGGTCCTGAGAAGCTTCGGAGCCGCATAGAGGATCGCCGCCGTTCTGCGTTTGATGATGAAGATGATGTCAGCGAACGTGATGCAGGTCGCCTGATCGAGTTGAAGGGACGTGACGCATTTGAAGCGGACGACCGCAACGCGCGTCGCGTGATCGCTGCACGTCCTCAACCGAAAGCGCAACCCAGAGAGCTGGACCTTGATGATTTCTCAGATGCGGACGCTGAGAATGGTGGAGGTTTTGCGCGCGGCGGTTCGTCCTTTGGTGACCAGGACGACGTTCAATTCGGCCCGCCGGTCAATCGAGCCGATCGTCAGTTCGCAAGTCGTGACACCGATGCAGATTTTGAAAACGAGAATTCGAGCGCCACATCTCGCCGTCCATCACGTGGGACCGGTTCCGTTGCCATGATCCCCAGAACGCGGGCAACGCAGATCGCGCCCCAATTCGATCGTATACAGCCGGTCAAGGCCGGGTATCGGTTCGCAGCTGGTTGGACCGGTAACATCCGCGGCAAGGGTTGGATTGCCATTGCGCGCAGTAACTCCCGACTTGACGATTATCTCTCCCTGCGTTCTGCGGCAACAAAAGGCGAACTCAAGTTTCGTGCACCAAGTCAGCCCGGACGCTATGAATTGCGGTTCCTGTCACAAGACCGCCGCGTTGTGCTTGCGCGTCAGAGTTTTGAAGTCGAAGTTGCGCCGGTCCGTCTTGTTGCCCTTGAGTTTGTTGATCCTTCAGATGACCTGAATGTCTGGTGGGCCGGTCCTGGCGACCGCAGCGACAGCCTGACTGTGGCGCGCGTTGGCACAGGTGACAGCCGTTACCTTTCAAAGCAATCTGTCGGCACTGGAAATCCTTTGAAAATCAAGGCACCCACACAACCCGGCACTTATGAGATGCGTTATGTGAACGGTACCGATAATCGTGTTCTCTTTCGCCGCAAGATCGTTGTGGCGGAAAGCCAGCCGACGTTGCTTGGCCCATAGTCGAAGCCCTTTGTGTTCAACGGAAGTTGGGGCCGCTCCGTAATGGGGCGGCCCTTTTTGCACCTGCTGGGGCACGGACCTGCAAGTGATGATGCGAAGATATGTGTAGTACGTCCGCAATCGCTTGTGTCGACGCGGGGGGCAATTTACGAGTCTCTAAACAAATTGTGTCACGTTGCAGAGAGTTATTTCCGAACCGTCAAAAAGAACAGGTCGGAACAAGGTTGCAATTCAGGGTGGGCAATGAGCCATGATGCTTCGGCGTGGCAATTTCTGCGATCTCGCAGGCAATCAATTCAGTCATTTCATCCGTTGGGGGATCGTGACGGTGTGTTGCGTGACCGTTGCGGCGTGCAGCAGTTCGTCCGGGGGGCGCAAGGCGCAGTCCCTGCAGCTCAACCAGAGCAACTCTGGCCAGGACCGAACCCTTTTTGGGCCACGTCGGGCATTGGCGAAGCCGAAACTTGATCCGACAGGTGTTCCTGCAAGTCCACGCACGACCCGACGCCGCATTCCGGTGGGTGGTGGCTATGCCAAGGTTGGCAAGCCATATCGCATTGGCCAGCGCTGGTATTATCCGAAGGTGGACACTGCCTACAACCGAACCGGAACCGCGTCCTGGTATGGTCAGGCGTTTCATGGTCGCAAAACGGCCAATGGTGAGTTTTTCGATATGAACAGCCTGTCGGCTGCTCATCCAACCTTGCCGTTGCCTTCGTATGTCATGGTAACGAATTTAACGAACAATCGGTCTGTGGTGGTGCGAGTGAATGACCGTGGTCCCTATGCGCACAACCGGTTGATCGATCTTTCACGAGAAGCAGCGCGCAAGCTGGATTTCGAGCACAAAGGTACGGTCAAAGTCCGCGTGCGGTGGGTCGGTAAAGCGCCGCTGGATGGGAATATGCGGTTCGAAGAGGCGTTTCTGCGTCGCCAACCATGGTACCGCCGTCGTCTGGCATCACAATAAACGGGCACGCTCCGGGGAATGCTGGTCAACATCCGTGGTGTGACGTTGAACAGTGTGGTGTGTGTCGGGTAGACTTCGCACAATGCTGATATCAGCTCTCGCAAGGTGGAAAACCGTTTGCTCCTGAATGTTTACAGTCGTGTAGTTCCGGGCCTTGTGCTCTTCCTGTTCGTCACGTTGAGCAGTGCTGTCGTTGGGATAACGGCATCGCGGGCTGCTTACGAAACGAAAGCAAAGTTCGCGATTCTGATGGATGCGGACACCGGTGCTGTACTCTTCCAGAAAAATGCCGACACGCTGATGGCACCGGCCAGCATGAGCAAGCTCATGACCATTGCGGTGATCTTCAAGGCGCTCAAGGACGGGCAGATCTCGCCTGAAGACGATTTTTATGTCTCAGAGAATGCCTGGCGCAAAGGTGGCGGGGTTTCTGGAACATCGTCCATGTTTGCACCGCTGAACAAGCGCGTGAAGCTGTCGGATTTGATCCAGGGGATTATCGTGCAATCCGGCAATGACGCCGCGATCGTTCTGGCCGAAGGAATGGCAGGTTCGGAAGAGGCGTTCGCGCGGATGATGACGGACTATGCACGCCGCATCGGCCTTACAAAGTCCACTTTCGCGAATTCAACCGGCTTGCCGCATCCTGATCAGCTCATGACAGCCCGTGAACTGGCCAAGCTGGCGGTGCATCTCAAGACCGAATATCCAGATTACTATCGATACTTTGTGCAGAAGAAATACAATTACAAGAAATACAAATTCTATAACCGTAATCCACTCATTCATTTGCCGATCGGTATTGACGGTCTGAAAACAGGTTTCACGAAAGATTCAGGCTATGGCATGACAGGATCAGGCGAACACCAGGGGCGGCGCCTGGTATTCGTTGTGAACGGTTTGACGAGTAAAAAAGAACGCAAGCTTGAATCGCGCCGACTTTACGAATGGGGATTGCGCGGCTTCAAGTCGTTCCGGATCTACAAGCCGGACGAAGAAGTGGCCAGTGCGCTGGTTTGGGGTGGCGAAAGTCTATACCTGCCTCTCGTTGGGAATAATGGCGTCCGGGTCTTGCTGCCACGGGTTATTTCCGACAAGAAACCGCTCAAGGCGTCGGTGGTCTATGACAAACCGCTCAAGGCACCGATCCGCAAAGGGGATCAGGTTGCCGTGTTGCGGGTTCAGGGCACCGGATCGTCGGTTAGTGAGGTGCCGCTCTATGCCGGTGAAGACATCCAGAGAGGCGGCTTCCTGCGACGCGGGTGGACTTCGCTTGTGCATTTGGCCCTGGGCTGGATCCTTTAGCGGACTCAGTGGCTTCGGTGCTGCACGATGACTGGTGGACGCTTCATTACATTCGAGGGTGGCGAAGGCGCGGGCAAGTCAACGCAGATTGCACGGTTGTCGGACCGACTGAGTGCCGCCGGTGTCAAACAGGTGACGACGCGGGAACCGGGTGGTTCGCCGCTTGCGGAACGGATCCGTGATCTCCTGCTTGATCCGCACGCGGGGCCCCGATCGGCTCTGACAGAAACCTTGCTCTTCATGGCTGCGCGATCCGACCATATCGAAACCGTGATCTCACCCGCACTTCGTGCTGGCACATGGGTTTTGTCCGATCGTTTCGCGGACTCGACGCGTGCCTATCAGGGGGCAGCGGACGGCGTGCCGGATCGCGTGTTGACGGCACTTGAGGGCATTGTTCTGGATAACACGATCCCTGATTTGACTGTCCTGCTGGATCTGCCAGCCGAAGAAGGATTGCGCCGTGCTCACGCCCGCGCGCATGACACGCTGCCGGATGGCGCGCAAGACAGGTTCGAACTGCGTGACGAGGACTTTCATGAACGGTTGCGGGACGGTTTTCGGCAGATTGCCCGGAACGCGCCAGATCGGTTCATCGTTCTTGATGCCATGCAAGATGTCGATGTGATTTCTGCATCTGTCTGGGACGCGGTGTCCAGACGGTTCGGGCTCTCGTGATGGCTCGTGCGCCACGATTGATGACGGATGGCGAGGCCGCTCCGGAGTCAGATCATCTGACAGATGTTCTGCATCCACGCATGAACGGCATTTTGATCGGGCAGGATGCGGCACAGACAGAACTGGCCGCTGCGTTCGCTTCTGGACGCATGCATCACGGGTGGATGCTGACGGGCGCTGAAGGGATTGGCAAGGCGACGCTCGCGTACAGACTGGCCCGTCATGTTTTGTCGGGTGGCAATTCCGACGAACTGTTTGCGTCCGACGCGCCTGCAGCTCTGGATGTGGATATGGAATCCGTGGTCAGTCGGCAGATCAGTGCGTTGTCGCATCCGGGATTGCTCGTGATCCGTCGGCAATGGGATCCAAAACGGAAAAAATTCCAATCTCTGATCACCGTCGATGATGTGCGGCGTTTGCGTAATTTTCTTGGCATGAGTGCAAGTGACGGGGGATGGCGCGTTGTCATCGTCGATCGTGCGGACGAGATGAACGTCAATGCGGCCAATGCATTGCTGAAGTCTCTTGAGGAACCGCCTGCAAAATGCCTGTTCCTTCTGGTAACTTCGGAGCCGGGACGTTTGCCGGTCACGATTCATTCGCGGTGTCGACGGTTGACCATGCCCAGTCTCGGTGTCGATGATTTGCAGATTGCGACGGAACATGTTGTCCAGACCTCGGAGCTGGACTGGCCCACGGATGTTGATTGGTCGACGTTGCATCGGCTGTCGCATGGATCGGTGCGACGGACTGTGATGTTGGCTGGAGAAGATGGCCTTGCGCTTTACATGGAGTTGATGGGGTTGCTTGGGGTGCTGCCGAAGATGGATTGGCCACGCATTCAGGGACTGGCGGAAAGTGTCGCGCCGGTGGCGCAGGAAAAGCGTTTCAATCTGTTTCTGGATTTGTTGCAGGATGTGCTGGCGCGAATGATCCGTGCGGCAGCGACCGGGCAGACGGACAACGAGGAAGGCGCACTGGCGGCCCGCGCCATCGCGCCGGCGAGGCTTGCGCACTGGTCTGAGCTATGGGAAACACTGGCGCGTGATCGGGCCGAAGCGCGGGTTCTCAATCTGGACCGTCAGAACCTGATCCTTGGCATCTTTCAGCAGATTGCATCAGCGGTTGGCGACGTTCGCTGAGACGCATTCTCGCGCACTCACTCAACGATATCGGGATACCTCATGTCCGAACGTCCGACATTCTATATTACGACGGCGATCGTCTATCCTAACGGGGCACCGCATGTCGGTTTTGCCTATGAGGTGATTGCGAGTGATGCCATGGCGCGTTTCAAGCGACTGGATGGCTACGAGACCTTCTTTCTGACCGGTGCGGACCAGCACGGCCTGAAGATGCAACAGACGGCTGAAAAGGAAGGTCTTGCCACCCAGGAATTTGCGGACCGCAATACCGAAGCGTTTGTGCGCATGAATGACGTCCTGAACGCCAGCAATGACGATTATATTCGCACGACGGAACCGCGACACGCGACATCGGTGCAGGACATCTGGCGGAAGTGGGATGCGAACGGAGATGTGTATCTCGATAGCTACGCTGGTTGGTATTCGGTGCGAGACGAGGCGTTTTACGCAGAGGATGAAACCCACCTGAATGCCGACGGGGTGCGAATTGCGAGCAAGTCGAACACACCGGTTGAGTGGACTGAGGAGGAAACCTATTTCTTCCGCTTGTCGAAATACCAGGACAAGCTTCTTGCGTTCTACGAGTCTAATCCTGGCTTTATTCAACCGGAAACGCGCCGCAACGAAGTGCTCAGTTTCGTGAAAGGTGGCTTGAGGGATCTCTCGATTTCGCGCACGACGTTCGACTGGGGTGTGCCGGTTCCGGATGCACCAAACCATGTGATGTACGTCTGGGCGGATGCCTTGACCAATTATGTAACCGGAGTCGGATATCCGGATCGTGATAGTGCGTCGTTTCAGAAGTTCTGGCCGGCGGATGTGCATGTGATCGGCAAGGACATTCTGCGGTTTCATGCCGTCTATTGGCCTGCGTTCCTGATGTCGGCTGACCTGCCGCTTCCGAAGACGGTTTTTGCGCACGGGTTTGTCTTCAATAAAGGAGAAAAAATTTCAAAATCCCTTGGAAACACGATCGATCCGTTCGGTCTTGTCGAGGAATATGGAGTTGATCCGTTGCGGTATTTTCTGCTGCGGGAAATTCCGTTTGGACAAGATGGAAGCTACAGCCATGAAGCGATCGTCAACCGCATCAATGCCGATTTGGCGAATGATCTCGGAAACCTTGCGCAGCGTTCCTTGTCGATGATCGGGAAGAACTGTGGGGGGTGTGTTCCGGTGCCGGCTGCGTTTAGCGATGAGGACCACGCCATGCTGGCAACGGTTGACGGTCTGCTGGAAACGTCGCGTAACACGATGGCGGAGTTCGCGGTTCACCGTACGCTTGAAGCGATCTGGATGGCGATTGCCGATGCCAACCGTTATTTTGCGGGACAGGAGCCCTGGGCCCTCAAGAAAACCGATCCGGAGCGCATGGGAACGGTACTCTACGTGACGGCTGAAGTGATCCGGCAGATTGGGATACTGGTGCAACCGTTCGTACCGGGATCTGCGGAAAAGTTGCTTGATCTTGTTGCAGTTGATGCGGGTGCGCGCACGTTTGAAGCCTTGGGGACGGATCACCGCCTTGTACCGGGAACAGCGTTGCCGAAACCGGAAGGTGTCTTTCCACGTTATGTCGAACCGGAAACGGAGAGCTGACACGATGTTGGTCGACCACCACTGCCATCTCGATTTTCCGCAACTGCAGGACCAACTGGATGATGTTCTGGCGCGGGCGCGCAATGCTGACGTGCGTTTGATGGTGTCGATCTCGACGAAAATCCGCCAGTTCGAAAAATTACGGAATATCGTCGAGGCGCATCCGGAGATTTACTGTTCAGTTGGAACGCACCCGCACTACGCAGATACGGAACTTGATATCCCGATTGAGGAGATCGTGCGTCTCAGTGCGCATCCGAAATGTGTGGCGATAGGTGAGGCGGGTCTGGATTACCACTACGACAAGGCCCCGCGTGACGCGCAGGCCGTCGGGTTCCGGAACCACATAGCGGTAGCGCGCGAAACGGGTTTGCCGCTCGTCATCCATGCACGGGATGCGGATGAGGATACGGCGACGATCCTTGAAGACGAGATGGCAAAGGGAGCGTTCACAGCGGTGCTGCATTGCTTCACGGCCGGGCGCGAACTGGCGGAGCGCGGTTTGGCGTTGGGTCTATACGTCTCCTTTTCCGGGGTGATCACATTCAAGAATTCGCAGGAGCTGCGCGACATTGCGCGAGACGTACCACTGGACCGGTTGCTGGTGGAAACGGACTCGCCGTATCTCGCGCCGGTTCCGTTTCGTGGCAAGCCAAACGAACCAGCCTACGTCGCGCACACGGCGAAGGTGCTGGCCGAGGTGAAGGGGGTTTCGTCGCAAGACCTCGCTGCGCAAACGACGGACAATTTCTTCCGCCTCTACTCGAAGGTGCCACGTGATGCGGTGAAGACCGAGGTGTCTGGGGCGGCCGCATGACGGCACGCTTGCGGATTCTCGGGTGTGGGTCATCCGGCGGGGTGCCACGGCTTGGCAACCAGTGGGGCAAGTGCGATCCGGCCAATGCGAAAAACCGGCGGTTGCGGTGTTCCGTTCTCATTGAGAAGATCACGGAGAACGGCACGACGCGGGTTCTGATCGACACGTCGCCGGATGTGCGCCAGCAACTTCTGGATGCCGACGTCGGGCATCTGGACGCTGTAATTTTCACTCACGATCACGCGGATCACACCCATGGGATCGATGATCTGCGCGTGCTTGCGTTGCTCAACCGCGCGAAGGTGCGCGTCTACTACGATGCGGCGACGGGCAAGACGCTGAACAGTCGGTTCGGATACTGTTTCAAGTCGGGCAAACCGGAATATCCTCCTATTCTTGAAGGCCATGTCATCCAGCCCTATGAGGAGCTTCTGGTGAAAGGAGCTGGCGGAAAATTGCGCCTCACGCCGTTCCTGCAGGAACACGGTGGCATCCAGTCGCTTGGCATTCGTTGTGGTGCGCTCGCCTACTCAAGCGATATCAGTGACGTGCCCGAGGCATCCTTGCCGTATCTTGATGGGCTCGACATGTGGATCGTCGATGCGCTGCGTTACGATTATCATCCTGCACATTTTTCCCTCAGCGATGCTCTCGGATGGATCGAACGCGTTGCGCCGAAGCAGGCCCTGATCACGCACATGCACGTGGACCTCGACTACGATGTCGTGATGCGCGAGACGCCGGACCATGTTGCCCCGGCCTATGACGGACTTGTTGTTGCGTTTGATGATATGGTGCGTTGAGGGGCTCCGCTCGCGATGGGATGATTGGGACGAGCACGGTCACCAGATTCCATCTCGTGCAACATTACCAGTCACCGGTACGACTTGAACCAACCGCTTAACCAGACAGATTGCCACTTGGTCGGCAACCCGAACCGAGCGAAACACCTATGCAGCGGCAAGCGCCCTGGATACATCGGCCGACGTCGCCTCAGCATGAAGCGTCATCGCATCCTGCTCGCCATCGCGCGTCGCGACAAACCGCAGACGCCGCAATCTCGTTTTCACCGTTCAGCTTGCTTCGACATCCTCCAACATCGATAAAAACTCTGCAGATGGTTGCAATTCACCAACGTCAAATCCGCGCCAGTTCTTCAATGTTACGTTTCGATACGGCGTCAACGCATCGGCCACGGTTGGCAGAATTGCGCCTAGAACTGACGACACGGCAACTTCTGCTGCGCGCGTGCCGCCGTCGTCAATCTTGAGGGCGATACCGATGCCGAGGGCGGGAATGGCGCCGCAGTAGACCCCCTCCGCACCGACCTTCACGTAAGCATCACCTCCTGCAGCGCGTATGATCTGGCCGCAGCGTCGCCCCGCCCCTGACGTCATTTCGGGTTCAGTGATGCAGGCCGCAATCAGGCGGTCGGCGGCAGGTTTGTGTCTTGCGCCCAATCCTTCGCCGGTTATGAGCCGGGATATGCCAGATGCCATATTGCGCAGGGGCAAGGCCCAGGTCGGGACGGAGCACCCGTCGATACCGCAGGGTGCGACGTTGAGATCCGCGTCTGTCAAATCCGAGAGGACCGTGCGGATGCGCTGCTGGACCGGATGTTCCAGGGCGACATAGCCCGTCGGGTCTTCGCCCAGGTGAACGGCAGTTGCGATCATGCCAGCGTGCTTGCCGGAGCAGTTGTTGTGCAGGGCGGTTGGCATTTCCTGGCCCGCGGCGAGATCCCACAAGGCATCCGATCCCATCGGTTTCTGGGGTCCGCATTCGAGATTGTCGTGATCACAGTTGCTGGCCGCAAGCATGGCTTTGGCTTGCGCAACATGGCGGCGCTCACCGTTGTGCGAGGCGCAGGCCAATGCAAGCGCTGCGTTATCAAACCCGAATGCGTCTGCTGCTCCTGATTCCACGAGTGGGAGAGCCTGGAACAGTTTTATGGCCGAGCGCGGGTAAACGTCGCGTTCCACATCTCCGGCTTCGAACATAACACGGGTGCCGGGACCAACGACACATACCGCACCGCGATGCTGGCTTTCGACGATACCGCCGCGCAGCACTTCAACGAGGACAGGATTGGTCATGGGAGCCTCGTTCGATGGCGCGCTCACGTTGGTCGCAATGCAGCATATGCTGCCAACCTGTGTCGTGACCCGCAATATCAAGGAAAGTGGCTGGGGCGGAAGGATTCGAACCTTCGAATACCGATACCAAAAACCGGCGCCTTAGACCACTTGGCCACGCCCCAACTTGCAACAACGCCTCACAACTGGTGCGTGACGTGCTGCGTAGCGCACTCACATGCTTTTTTCACACCAATGAGTACTGTCCTTCAAGATCAAAACAGATCTCGAAGCGCCCTAGGTATCGCTCTCGGAGCAGCCTTGCAAGCCCAGAGATGAGACTTGTTGCCGCCGCCTGCAAAACACCCCGCAAAACACTGGAAATTGTAGCTCTGGGTGCCCTGTCGTCAATCCTGTGCGGACAGCACGTCGCAAGACGCTACAAAGTACGGAATGTAGCGGCTCGCGATCGGTCCTGACTTAACGTCATAAACCCGGAAACATCCTGCAGCTCCCGGGGGCGGCAGACGTCATGCAACGCCTGCCCAGGGGCATATCTGCCGTTCCTAGAACGAACCGCTGGATTGGGTTCTGCTTCTTTTCTTAACGCAACGTTTGCGGGCCTTGCTGTAACGATAGCCAGCCTTGCATTTTTTCTTTGCCTCAACGATTTCCGGTGCGCCTGTTGTCACTGCAGCACCTGGCGTGCTGGATGACGCGGCGACAGACGTTGCGCCTGCGGCAAATATTGCGAGAACGGCTGAACAAGCCAACTTCTGAGCTACAGTCATTTGTCAAACCCCAAGTGTCGTTTATTTCATGTACCTGACTTTCACAGATAGAACGTGTGGTGACGAACCAATTTTTTGTGAGCTTGTGTGAACCCACGGGATTCACGGTTTCGTTTGACCGCCCCCAAACTTCGCCCCACACACACTTCGCTCTCAGGGATTTGGCGCTGTCGTCTGCAATCCTTTACGAGACTGAAGAAGAGACACACCGATGCACGTGACGCATCGCATATGAGGTTCACCTGAGATGGCTAGCACTATTCCCCTGAGCCGCACGATGGACTTCGAGTACGGCGAGGCGCGCGAATTACGTCCAGGCATTCGTCGAATCGTCGCCAACAATCCGAGCCCGTTCACGTTCAAGGGTACGAACACCTACCTTGTCGGGGAAGATCAACTTGCCGTCATTGACCCCGGACCGGATGATCGGCGACATCTCGACGCCATTCTTGAGGCGGTGGGCGACGCGCAGATCACGCATATTATTCTGACCCACACACACCGCGATCATTGCGACGGGCTTGCTGCACTCAAGGACGAGACCGGTGCCGCAACGTGGGCCATGGCGTGGAAGAACGATACACGCGGTTCTGCGGCAACCAGCCCGTCAGGGGACGACTTCGCGGATACGCAGTTCCGGCCGGACCATGGCCTGGCTGATGGCGATGTGATTGAGGGAAGCAACTGGCAATTGACGGCGCTGCATACACCCGGTCATGCGCCAGATCACCTGTGCTTCGGTCATGCGCAAGGCGGTGCGGCAAGTGGGGCATTTTTTTCCGGCGATCACGTGATGGGCTGGAGCACGTCAGTTGTGGCGCCGCCTGAAGGGAACATGGGCGACTATATGCGTTCCCTGGAACGACTTCTGGACCGCGATGACGATATTTTTCTCCCCGGCCATGGTGGTGCGATCCGAACACCAAAGCGGGTGGTCAAGGCTTACATGGTGCATCGCAAGTGGCGCGAGAATGCCATCCTCGATTGCATCCGATCCGGCACGGGTGATCTCGATGCGATTGTTGCAAAATCCTATCCCTCACTCGATACAAAGCTTATTCCCGCTGCAACGCTTTCCGTGCTCGCCCACGTCGAACTTTTGATCGAGAACGGCTCTGTCGTTTCTTCCGCACCCGGGGGGAACGGGGTTTTGTATTTGCCTGCCTGATTTTTCTGGTTTTCCGCTTGCGGGTTTTTGACTTTGACACGACCGGTTCGGTGTCGGCTTCTTCTTCAAGGCTGGCGGGCAGTGTGAAATCGAGACGTGCTCTGAGTTGGCGCGACAGTCTGCGCACGCGTGTCGCGTTGCGACCGAAGTCATGCTTTCCGTAACGTGACGCAGAGCGAATATCGACCCGCGTCTGATCACCTTCGGGACGTACGCGGATGACAATGTCGTCGCGGAACCCCATGACAAGTGTTTCATCCACAGCTTGGATGTCCCCCCTGCGTTGGCCCTGCCTGGGTGGATTCTCGCGAATGATTTCATAACCTTCACGCTCCGCGATGGTGCGCGCGGCATCGAAAGCTGCTGCCAATGTGCGGTTGACGACAAGCGGGCGCAGGTCCGGATATCCAGCAACCTGGAGGTCTTCTTGGGGACCATTCCGGCTCGAAGCGAGGAAACCCCTTGGTGTTGGTGCTTTGTCTGACGCTACGAATTGCGGCGGGGTGGCCAGGTCGGTCGAGACATCGTTGATGGCGGGCAGGCTTGCGGCCTGTGGGAGATAGACCGCCGGCCACGCCAGCGTCACAAGTGCCACGGCGAGGGCAAACGAACTCCGCAAGCCCCCTCGCCCCCCATAGTGCCAGATCTGGACGAAGCCGACGATGGCCGCGATGCCTCCCAGAACTGCAAACACAGACGTGACAGTCAGCAAGCCAAGCGTGAGCGGGGTGGACAGGATCTGAAACCGATGCAGCACGAAACCAACGATGAAGAGCTGGATTGCGAACAGGGCAAGACGTGACGCCCAGAGCGCCCAACCATTTCGCACCCAACTGTTAACGATCAGTCCCATGCTGCTCCCGCATCGCGCCGAATAGGTGGCTTGCTGGTCTTGTGCGCCAGTGCACTGTCTTTGTCATGCCTTGCGTTAACGCGCCAGCATGGCGAAAGCCCGACAGGGCCGTCAACCAACTTTGGAGATTGGAAAGCACCGGTTAAGCGATTCGCTATAGTTTCACCTCGACATTGCGAGGCGGACCTTACTCATGTGGCTCAACCTGGAAAACATACCCTGTTCACCCCGCTCTTTACGAGAACGCGGGCTCTGGATTGCGACGGGCATTGGTCTCGCGGCTTCTTGCGCATTGACGTCGATTTCATTGGCACGCTCGGCGGAAACTGCACCAAGCGCAACAACACCTTCCTCCACTAAGCCTGCCAAACCGCGTGCCATTCGAATAGCGAGCTGGGACTTGCATGATCTGTGGCATGAGCCCGGTGTTGCGTTACGCGGCGGGATGACCAAGCGACGTGCTGAAGACTTCAAAACGCTAAGCCGCAAGGCACGAGCTCTCAATGCAGATGTCGTTGCATTGCAGGGTATTGGATCGCCACGTGCAGCCCGCAAGTTGTTTTCTGCGCGCGAATACTTTGTTGTCTTTTCGCGTGAGCTCTCGATACGCCAGCAACGTGACCGCGACATCCTCAGCAACCCAGCGCGTCGACGCGTCTATAACGCGATTGCGATCCGACGAACGGCGAAACTCCGGTTTCTGGCGCGAGAGCAAATTCTTGAAACGGCGGATCCGTCTCCTGCACTCGGTGCTGTGCGCCCTCAAGGACACAGCGCACTTGCCGTAAAACTACGAATCAACAAGCGGCCTGTCTGGGTGGTCACTTCGAGATTGTTGTCCGGATGTACTGACAGCGAAGCTGCAACTTCCAGTACGCGCTCTAAACAAACGTCCTCTAAATTGTCACCGAAATGCACCGCGCTGAGGGATCAGGTTCTTGTGTTGAATGCCTGGAAGAGTCGTAAGGCCGCCAAGCAGGAAGCGGTTGTGATGGCTGTGGCTCTGCCGGAAAAACATGGTGCGAGCGACAAGAGCAGAACGATACCCACCGCTTTCCAGACCCTGACAAAAAGCGACCCCGTCAAGGTCACCATCGCGCATAATGCACGCAAACGCGCCGAGGATCGACGTCGCGGCGGCGTTCGACAATTTGTGCTTACCAACCCGATCGTCGGAACACCAACACAGGCTGCGATTATACCGGTACAACAGGCAAACACGGTGCCGCTGACCGGTCCAACCCGTGCACCTGGGCAACGATTGGCCTCGGCTGAAACCAAAACACCCGAGAAGAAGGGAAATTTTGTCGTGGAGGCGCTTTCCGATTTTGCGAAAGCCGCTCTGAGCGAAAAAACCAAGACATCTCTGCCCAAAACCAAAGGCAAGGCGATCACGTCGGCAAAGACACTGTCGCTCGTTGATACATCGGTTGCGGCACTTGCGCGTCTGGGCGAGGCGAACACGACCACCAAACCAACCTCCGGCACCACTCTTGAGAATCTTGCAACCGGCACGGGAGCCAAAACCAAACCCGATACCGCAAAGACCTATTTCGTAAGATTTCCAGCACGCGGAACACCAAAAGACTGTCGCGCGGGGCATGTCGGAATGAACTTCCTCTTCGTCGACAAGGCTTTTCATAAGGCCGTACGCGGTTTGCGGTTCGATACGGCGTTGAAACCGAAATCTGTTTCAAGCGTTGCCTCTGGCGCGCGCACGGATTGCGCTGTCTATGTCGATATTCCGCAGCGAAAATCCTGAAGGCAAATCAGTCCTGAACGCAGGGCTGAGTCTTACGGATAGAGCCCGGTGCTGGTCCACTCTGCGCTAGTGTCAGTGCGGCGGAACAGAACCCGTTCGTGCAAGCGGTACGGTCGATCGTGCCAGAATTCGATTTCCTGGGGAATGAGCCGGAACCCGGACCAGTGCG
>CALHAX010000094.1 GCA_937931785.1 uncultured Hyphomicrobiaceae bacterium
TTCCTGCCGGACGAGCTGTTCGAGAATTGCCAGATTTTGCCTGAGCTCATCGACTAATAGATCAAATGTTTCGCCACTAATCACGTTTTGCCAACCAGGTAAAAGACCTGATCGAAATGGCATGGGGGATGAGAATATACAATAAAATTAAATATGCATGACGCATGCAATTAATTTAACGCAAATGCGGTAGATTATATTATAAACGAGTAGACATTCATTACGCTTATTCTTATACGAAGGGAGATAGCACTCTAGCTGCGTGAAAATTTGGAAATAGTGAATTGCGGAAATAACTTCCTAATTCACGATGCCAATAGATAAGGAACCACTGTGACGGTTGATCTCGAAAAGCTAAGTTTGGCTGAGTTAAGCAAACTTGAGGACGAGCTGCACGCTGCTAAAGCTGATCGCAAAGCTCAAGAACGCGACGCGATAAAGGCAAAATTAGCTGAACAAGCAATAGCTGCCGGGTTCACGATTGAAGAGCTATTTGGCAAGCGCGGCAAGTCACGGGGCAAGGTGGCTCCGAAGTATCGCAATCCTAAGAATGCATCCGAGACTTGGACCGGTCGTGGCCGCAGACCTCGATGGCTTGAATCGGCGCTCCGCAAACGCGGCGTAAAACTTGACGACTTTGCGATCTAGGATCGCTGTAATCTCTCTGTCATTTGTCTACGCCGTCGGAAATTTGCCCACCTCAGCGGTTGAAATCTGACACAGGCGAATTGCTTTCGTAGATGGTTGGAAATTGCTTCGTCGCAATCAGAACTTTGCAGTCTTGGTCCGGCATGTCCATTGTTTCTGCGGAACGGACCAAATACCTTGTCGTATTGACTGATGCGAGTATTTCGGTTCATGGCCCCAAGTTAAAAATCTCAATTTGAGCACTGCGAGTCTGGAGCTGGGGGTACTTCGAGCATGTTGTGTGCCCGACACCACGAGACCAATCGGTACTGAGTTATGCGCGCCAGTAATCTAATAGTTTCGGCTGAGCTCACCAAGAAGCAGGCCCCACCTCCCGGAACCGCCCCAAGACAACGGCATGGGCGGCTCCGGGAAGCAGGGCCTGGGTACCAATGCTAGTGTTGGGGTGCAGTGCGGCTGTGAGATTTGCAGTCATTCTGGTACCCATACGGTACCCACAGCGGAAAGTGCACCCGCCAGATCATTGTAAAATTCGACTAAGTCATTGAAATGATTGGTAGCGGAGGAGGGACTTGAACCCCCGACACGCGGATTATGATTCCGCTGCTCTAACCAGCTGAGCTACTCCGCCCCAAGGCGCACGACGGAGCGGTCAGAGTGGCGGGCGCACCGCGCAGGCCGACCAAGGCCGCGTCGCGCGATATAGGGACCCGAAGGAAGCTGTGTCAACCGTCTCATGGTCAAGATCAGCTGGATAACGGGTTGAACACGCCAGCAACACGTTCATACAACCTATAGGGTGTGTTTTACTGAGGGCGGCTTCTGCGAAGTAGAGGCGCCAGGATGCCAGTGGAACGCCCTGGATCGCCGCGTCATGAGTCCATTTGCTTCAGACGCGTTATAGTGGCTTTCAATGTATAAAATGCATGAAGTCTCCCCATGCGCAGGGAAAAATGGACTGGCGAGACAGCTTGAGTCGATTCAGGAACAATGGAATCCAACACATCGTTGTGGGAAGCATCATTCAGTCTTGAAAAAATGGTCCGCGCACTTGGCCCTTGCACTTGACCCTTGCACTTGGATTGGATGTTCTTGTTGTGGCGCACATACCAAATTCATCCTCATGTCTGCTGTCAACACCGCTTGAATTTTACCCCACCTAACGTGCCGTTTCTTGCAGTACCAGTGTCATGGGTGGCTGATCCTCTCCCAATAATCTGGACCATCCTACAGTTGAGCAGACGTCCACTATTGCTCCGGGAACTGCGACGCAGGTCAACGGAATGAGAATGGGATTGAGAACCGGAGCTGGTGAGCCGAAGCCCCAACCGGTGGACGGGGAAAGGGCGATGCCCGGCGTACGGCTGCAAGTGCTGCGCGGTCGAGGGTCGCATTGCCGCTTCCACGGCGAACGGTAGCGTAGCGTAATCCACCTGATTGTGTGATCGCAAATGAAACAACGACACGCCCGCGGCCTGTCGCACTGGGACGCCTTGACAGGATACGAGCGCGAACACGTGACGCATACCCTTGAATTGATCCTGCGCTTGCTTTTCCTTTACCGCCACCTTCTCCGCGTGTTGTTCCAGCAGAGTTCTTTTTCCTGCTTCCTGCACGGCTTTTTTTCGATTTTTTTTCTCTACGCTTGGCCGACCGACCTTTAAACGTCTTTTTCAACTTGAGTTGTTTTTTCTCGATTGCAACGGGTTTAATTTCCTCTATGGATTTTGCATCGACCGTTTGAACGGATGTAATTGCCTCTTGCGTTTCCGATAGAGCTTCAATTGCCGAGCTGGATGTAACCGCCGATGCCGCCTGGGTTTCGCCAAACGCTCTGTTACCTTCCGTTGGGTGGGTTTGGACGGCTTCAACCGCTGTATGGGTGGGCTCGGTTTCTTTTGTTTTTACCGGTTTCGCGGAGTCATGTTCTGCGACTTCTGCGATTGTTGCTCCGCCAAGAACGCGCGCCAGGCTACCGGATACAGTGACGGTTGCGCCGGATGGTTTTTCCAACGCACCATGCTTTTGTGGTTCCAGGCCGATGAGAAGTGCAACATGGATGGCTATGGCGCACGAGAGTGCAACGATCCATCCGAGAACACTGTGCCTCATGGTTTTCGTACTCTTTCAGACATCACCGCAACCGTGTAATGCCCTGCTGACTTGAGCTTGCGCGTGATCGCCATAAGTGTACGGGCATTGAGCCGAGCGTCCGCGACGATGATAAATGGTTGCCTGGAGAACGGGTCCGTTGGAGGCACAACAACGTCAATTAAATCGTCCAGAACTACCGTAGCGCCACGATATGTGAGTGTTCCGTTCGCATGGGCAACCAGATGTCCTGGTGCAACGGTGCTTCCCACGTCAGGTGCGATCTTTGTCAGTTCGATATCACGTGCAGAAAATGGGCGTAGTGCACCCGCAACAATGAAGAAGATGAGGATTAGGAAGACGACGTTGATCAAGCCGGTCAGATCAACTTCTTTGCGCGAAGTCGGAGTGGTCTTCCTCAAGCGCATGATTTTACCTCCTTAACGAACGACGCGTATGATTTTTGACGTCAATCAACGACGCGTATGCTGGTGAATTGGCTCCGGCGCACCGGGATCAATGCAGAAACAAGATCGGCAACGCTTGTGCCTGGCATCGCCACAACGACGGCTTGTGCGGCCCCCTTATCGATCAAGTTATCCAGTACTGTCGTGAGTGTTCCTGGCTCTATATTCAGCCCATTCACACGAAGAGCACCCTGGACACCGACATGCACAAGAACAGTCCTGGTTAGATCGACTGGCTTGTCGTTGATGCCAGCGCCCGTTGTATCAATCGTCACTGTGCCGAATTTCAAGAACGTCGAGGACAGCATGAAAAACACGAGGAGGAGGAACACAACGTCGATGAGTGACGTCAGGCTGATGACGCGTCTGCGTGATGATGAATTATTCAGCCGCATCGGGGGCAAGCCGGGTAACATTGTCCAACAGTGCCGTGCTCGACGGTGGCGTTGGTCGCGCCTTGAGCCGCTCGGTAAACAAACTGGTCAGACTGGATTCGATTAAAGTGGTTTCGCGTTCGATGCGACCTTCGAACCAGTAGAGTGAGAACGCCGTTGGGATTGCGACAGCCAGACCGACAGCCGTTGTAATCAGTGCAACCCAGATACCGCCGGCGAGAACCGCAGGATCCGCGTTCGCACCGGAGGTTTGCAAGGCTTGAAACGCAGTCATCATCCCAATCACTGTGCCGAACAAGCCGAGCAGTGGTGCGATCTGCGAAATGGATTCAAGAACGCGGAGATAAGCCTTTGCGTCAGCAAGGAGTGTGAGCGCCACCCGTTCCGCATCCTCACGAATTCGAGATTCTTCGATACCGTTTTCCATGCCGGACATAGCATGACGAAGGATAATGGCTGTTGGGTTCCAGGCGCGCGACAATGCTTTGATCGCCTCTTCACGTTGTCCGGTAAACCAGGCGGCAAGTGCGTGTTCGGTTCGTCGTGTGCTGCCAATACCCTGTACCAGAAACTGGAAACTTTTGAGTAGGATTACAGTAAGCGCAACGACAGACATAACTGCAAGAATAGTCACGATCGGGCCACCGCGTTCAATCAGATCAGTTGCAGCACTCAGGTCGATTCTCAACGTTGAGAGCCAACCAGAAGCTGTGGCACTGGCTGCAAGGGAATCAAGTTCTGGCGTCACGACATTAGACAGATCGTCTTCCATTGCGATCTCCTAAACGATAAACGGAATTTCCATCCGGGATGATGGCGTCGTTGCCGCGAGACATGTCTCAGGAGTCAGGTCGTCACCGCGACACCGCGTGATGTCGTTCAGCAGAACACGACCAACGCTTGTACAGTCGAGATCTTTGAGATCGAACTGTTTGACCCGTGATTTTCCGAGTGGCAATTTTCCAGTTGATACCGTCACCAATTTGACGACGCGTTGATCCTTGCCAAACAGAACGAGTTCGAACGCGAGGTCATCCAGGGCAACAGCCAACTCGTTTTTGATGAGAAATGTCGTCCGACATGCTGTTCCGGCGGGTGTCATGTTGTTCAACTCGATAGAAAGCCGAACCTTGTCCTGTGCCATTATCACCGATGGCGCCGTGATCAGGATCAGCGCAACACAGATTGTTTGGATCAAACGCACAGGTGTGTCCTTGGTTTCTAAAACTGTTCGACCTGTTCCGCGACGAGGTTTCGCTCCGCGTCACGGCGGATTCACGAAACTGTATCCTTAGAGCCTTGAACTTCCAAGGGGCTATGCGAGCACACTGGTCCAGAACGCGGTGAAACCAGATTGTAGACCAATAAAGCTGACAATAATTGTTTTAAGACGAATCTGCGTCGCAAAGTCGGACGGGGTGCGCTGTAGCAGCTTGGAAACTTCGACCTTCTTCACAAACGCCCGCCGAGGTAATGTCATCGTCCTCCCCGGAAACGTTATCGACACCGAGGTCTACGTGTGAGCATGTCATGACGCCCTCGATTGGCTCCCAAACAGCTAGGGGGCAAAACGTTGTAGCTGTCACAACGTTCCACGGCATTATTCACGTTATCGAAGTCGGATGCGATCGTCCCGCACGCCGAATTGTAACATCGAGATTGGCGTGACTTCACCAATGAATATATACTATGTTATTCCACAATTATGTCATCTGCATCCGGAGCGCGTTATGCCCGGCCAGTCTGACAGGCAGGAGACGCCTTTATGAAATTGTCGAAGCAGACATCGGATGCGGTGAACATCCTGATCTATTGCAAGCAGTCTGACGGGGAACTGGTCAAAATTGGCCATATTGCCGAGGAACTTGAGCTCACCAAGCAGATGGCGCTGAAGCTCTCCAACAGGTTGAGCCGCGCAGAACTGTTGGCAACGTTTCGTGGCCCCAAGGGCGGCGTTCAGTTATCGGAGCTGGCAAAGACCCTGCCGCTTGGCAAGATCGTGAGACGCCTCGAAGCTGTGCTACATGGTTCCGAAAACGGGCTACAAGCCAATCCCTTTGATGTCTATTTCGACGAAGCGTTTGAAGCGTTTCTCGACGTGCTGGATCAGCATACGCTTGCAGATCTTGCTACGAGCAAAGCCAAAGAGGCAAAGGCCATGAAGCCAGCACCAAAGAAGAGCACGGTTAAAACGCCTGCTGGAAAGAGTCGCGCTGCATTTATTGCGCCGTCCTCGAAACGATCGAAGGTCGTCCGTCGCGATAGTGCATAGCGCACACCTGGGTCCATTGCCCGATGAGCTCGACACCGTTATTCCGGTTCGCGCTTGCGAAGCTTTCCCGAAACCCCAGAGAGATCATGCCCCTGTTGTGATCGAGGTTCTTGGCCGGATAAACATCTGTCGCAGCCTTGTAAGGTAAACTTGCTACGATCACGCGAGGTCCAAATATTTAAAAGTGACCCTCGTGGATGGGTTCTTATCCTTTTTGGCGCCGCAATTCCAGACGGTCGAGCATGCCTTGCCACTTGATCGCAACAGATACCCCGAGGGGATGAAACCGATGGAGTGGGAACTTTTCTGGCGTCGTGACCGGGAACGGCAGTGTTTTGAGATCTTTGCCCAGAGCGTAATCGGCAAGCATGTGCCCCATCATCGACCCCATACCCACGCCCCTGCCGTTGTAACCCATACCAACGACAAGCCCGCGATCGATTTCATGCACGAAAGGCAATTTGCTCCGCGTCATCGCAACACGGCCACCCCAGTGGTAGTCCCACCGGGTTCCGGCCAGATCCGGGAAAACTTCAACGACACGCCGCTTCACATCCTTGAAATCGCTCAGGGCAAAGTTGTCGCGCGACGGTCCATGATCGCCTGCGCAAAGACGTCCATCCCGATCGTAACGAAAGTAAAGAATGAGGCGGCGCTTATCGACGAACGTAATCTGATTGGGCATCACCCTGGAACGCAGTTCCGGCGACAGAGGTTCGGACGCCATCAAGACGCTCCGTACTGGAACCAGAGTTTCCTTCAAACCCGGGATAAGCTCATCAGTGTACGCATTCGTACAGATGAGCACCGTCTCGGCGTTGACACGCCCGCGATCAAGCACCAAATGCCAGCGTCCGGACTCCCTTTCCAAGGCATTCACTTGAGAATTGGTAAAAAGGCGCACGCCCTTTTCCATCGCAACGCGAGCAAGCTCTCGTGTGTATGACAGTGGATGGAGCGATCCGGCGGATGGGGAAAATAATCCGCCCTGATAACCGTGTGCGCCACTGCGCTCTTCGATTTCCCTGGAATCAAGAACGTCGAAGCGTGCGCCAAAGCGTTCAAAGTCGCGGGCCAAACTTTGCTGTGCTCCGAATTGACCCGGCGTCGCGGCACCTTGAATCCATCCCTTCTGTACGGGATCACAATTCAGCTCATGACGCTTGATGAATTCAAAGACCTTGTTCGGGACCTGGGCGACGAATTCTGACAACCTTTCGCCGATGTCGTTACCGTACATCTTGATTAATGCCTGCGGGCCAAGATTGAGACCAAGGTTGACCTGACCTCCGCTGCGCCCGGATGCTCCGAAGCCGAGTTGTCCGGCTTCGAGAACTGCGACTGATGTTCCGGCTTCTGCGAGAGTGATTGCTGCATTCAATCCCGTGAACCCGGCGCCAACTATTGCGACATCAACATCGAGATCACTATTCAGAGTTTCAGTCGCTGGTTCTTGAACTGCGGTTGTGCGCCAAAGCGCGTCTCTCGCACCGTCGATCGGGTATCGCGCACTCAAGATGTGTCTCCGCCCTCTTCAAATTGAACCGCAGTGGCGAATGCCGGATGATCGCTTGATGGTTCCGATTGGACGCAACGCGGAAGGCAGCACTGCAGATCATCTGCTCAGGGCAGAGCGACTGGTGTCGAAGCCCTCTTTGCCAACCTTGCCGTCAGATGATTTATGCCACTCAAAGTTAGGAGTATCGATCGACGACTGTAGCGATATGGAGAGGCCTCGCAGCCTCTCCACGATTTCGTTGTTACGCCTACTGCAGGAAAGACGGGTCGATTGTCTTGGCAATATCGCTGCTGTTCGAATCGCCTTTGAAGACCAGGCCAAGTGCACCTGCAGCCGATGCTGCAATGCCGTCTTTACCAAAGTACTTCTCAAGTTGCTCCTTGTTCGAAGGCGTAATGAAGGCTTTGACCTGGTTCTTGGTGGTTTCCAAGTCCATGCCTGATGCTTCGGAGACAATTTTCCATTGCTCGTCTGTCCCCTTGAAGGATGAATTAGCGTCATCAGTCGCTTCGAGGAATGACTTCAGAAGTTCAGGATTTTCTGTCGCAAATTTTTCAGTCGTTGCAACGACGTCGAACGAACCGATACCTGCATCGACCTTGGCTTGTGTGCTCATGATCGGTGTACCGACCTCACCAGCAGCCTTGGATGACGCGCCACCAAAAATGCACGCCATGTCCACCGCACCGTCAGCAAGCGACTTGGCGCCGTCTGGTGGAGCCTGATCGACAATCTTCATTTTCGAAATGTCGACCTTGTAGTGCGCCATGTATTTGCGGAATGCAAAATCGGCCATGGTGTTCAAGGGAACAGCAACCGTCTTGCCCTCAAGTTCGGTCGCGTTGGACGCGTCGATGCCAATCCCGTTTCTCACGAAACAATCGTTGGCTTCATACACGACTGCAATACCGACCATTTTCAGCGGCGCACCCTGCTGAATTGCCGTCACGAATGGCGCAAGGCCCTGAGAATAAGCGATGTGTATATCACCTGACAGCATGGCCTCCGTCATGGCGACGCCAGTTTTAAAGTCCGTCCAGTTGACCTTGACACCCATTGCCTTGTCATAGGTTTTGTTGACCTTCGCGATCATGTTGGGCGTGGCCCATTCCAGGAAGAAAGCCACGTTGACTTCCTCAGCAGCCTGGGCGACTGAAACAGTCGATAGAGCCATGACACCAGCCATGGCCATTTTCAGAGTTCTTTTCATTGTATTCCTCCCAAAATTTTCTGACTCCTTGCTGGAACACATAACAATGTATTCCGAGTCTGTTGGTACAATGAACGTACCGCCCATAAGGTGCCATTCGACACAATGGTTTGCAACCTCGGTAAAACAAGCCGAGCGACCTCAGCCCACCAGATCGCTCATCACAAAACACTTTCGGACTTTGTTTGGTGATCGGATCTCGGGATTGATCAGCATTTCCGTCCTTTTACTTGTCGTGAATGTCGTTGCATTCTTGCGAACTAGAATGAAGTTGCGAGTCTTCGAGACCATCAAGCAACCATTATGGAGAACGCATCGACATCTCCTATTCGCCCTATTCCGCCGCCTGCCCGAACTGCTGTGCGGCAAGGCGGCCGTAGAGACCGCCGCGGGCGGCCAGTTCAGCATGTGTCCCCTCCTCGACAATGCGGCCGTTGTCCATGACGAGAATGCGGTTGGCGCCGCGGATGGTGGCGAGCCGATGAGCGATGACGAGGGTCGTGCGATCAGCCATAATCTTTTCGAGGGCGGCCTGGACTTCGGCTTCGTTTGTGGCGTCGAGGGCGCTGGTGGCTTCGTCGAGGAGCAGGATCGGGGCGTCGCGCAGGACGGCGCGGGCGATGGCGATGCGCTGGCGCTGGCCGCCAGACAGGGTCACGCCGCGTTCACCAACCATGGTCGCGTAACCGTGCGGCAATTCAGAGATAAACCCGTCGGCTCGGGCCACTTTTGCAGCGTCGCGGACTTCAGCCTCTGTTGCATCGGGTCGTCCGAAGCGGATATTTTCGAGCGCGGTATCGGCGAACAGGGCCACATCCTGTGGCACGACAGCGAGACGCCCGCGAACCTCAGCAAGATCGCCAGTGGCAACGTTCACGCCGTCAATACGTACCGTGCCCGACGTTGGGTCGTAAAACCGACTCAGCAACCCGAAGACCGTTGATTTTCCTCCCCCAGAGGGGCCCACAATGGCGACTGTTTCGCCCGGAGCAACGCTGAACGAGACGTTGTCCAACGCGATTTCTTCAAGGCGCGTGGGATACGAGAACGTGACGGCGTCAAAATTCACACGCCCCTCGCCAGGCGACGGGAGCCCAACAGGCGTCGCAGGCGATTTGATCTCAGGTTCGACCTCGAGCAACTCGACCAGTCGCTCGGCGGAGCCGGCAGCTTGTTGCAGTTCGCCCCAAACCTCCGAGAGCTCACCAAGTGCGCCCGCGGCAAACACGGAATAAAGCACAAACTGGCTCAACGTTCCGGCGGTAATGGTACCTTCCAATACGCCGCTCGCACCGTACCAGAGAATTCCGGTAATGCTGGCAAAGACGAGGAAGATAATGCTGCCGGTCAGGACGGCGCGTGCCATCATGCGGGAGCGGGCAGCTTCGAAGGTTTCCTCGATGGCAACCTGGTAGCGCGTGCGAACCGGAATCTCGTTGGTGAACGACTGGAGTGTCCGAACTTCGGAAATATTCTCCGCAGCAAAGGCGGATGACTCCGCCAGCGTGTCCTGCGCCCGACGGGAGAGCTTGCGCACTGTGCGGCCATAGGCAATGAGCGGCAGTACGATCAGCGGGATGGCAAAAACCACGAGACCGGCGAGTTGCGGGCTTGTGACGATCATCATGGTGATGGCACCAGTCAACATCACAGTATTTCGCAGGCTTTGTGACACGGCAACGCCGACAGCAGATTTTATCTGTGTCGTGTCAGCGGTCAGGCGGGACATCAGTTCGCCTGAGCGCTGCTGCTCGAAGAACGCTGGGCTGAGGCGCGTGAGATGCGCAAAGACATCGCGGCGCAAGTCGGCGACCATGCGTTCGCCAAGCCATTGCACGCAGAAAAAACGAGACGCGCCCGAAACCGCCAGCACAGCACCGACGCCGAGTAACGCGATGAAATACGTCTGGATGGTTTCGGCGTCCTGGCCACTGAAGCCGAAGTCGATCATGCGGCGTACGGCGAGCGGCAACACGAGCATCGACATGGCGGACGTACACAGCGCCAAAATGGTTGCGACCACCATCCACTTGTAGGGCTTCAGATATGGCCAGAGTGTCAAGAGGGGGCGCACAACATCACGGCGGGCTTTTTTACCTGCGGAATCAGCGGTTTTTGTCTCAGGAATATCAGCAGTTTGGGTCACAAAAAGCGTCCAGGTCGAAGGCAACAGGGCAACTTGCGGACCATGACCTCACAGGTCAGCGAACGCAAGCTGTCAGCACAACGACATGTCGCGTCAAAATTCCTGGAGAGCTGCCAGGGCAACGACACCAAGCATGGACAGCGCCATTGCGATGTTGATTGTGAATTGTGTGCGCGGTGCGAGGTCGAGACGATGAATCGAGACGCCGGCAGCGAGCCAGAGCAGGTGAATCGTAATCCAGATGAGATTGATCACGACAAACTTGGCCAAAATTTCAGCCTGGAGCGCTTCCTCCCAAATCGGGAAACCCGTGAAGAGCGTCGTGTTGACCACATAGGCTTTCGGGTTGATCGCCTGCAGCATCACGCCGCCAACGACGCCCGGCGCCTTTGGCGCGCCGATGAACCCCACCTTGGCACCTGCAAACGCGATGCGAAACGCCAGGTAGAGCAGGTAGGCGACCGAGAGCCAGAACGCGACGGTGCGGATGGTTGGTTCGGCGAGCAGGACAGCTGCCAGCCCTGTCACGACTGCAAGCGCGACAAGATTCGTGCCGATGAACAGACCGATTCCGTAGCTCAGACCGTCGCGATAGCCATAACCCGAACCGACACCCGCAAGCGTCAGGACACCCGGTCCCGGTGTGATGAACAGCAGCAGGCAGGCGAGGGCAAAGGTGAGCATGGTGACGCGGTTACTGGAGGACGCTTTCAGCACCGTAAAGCACACCCCAACATCTGAAGCATGCGAAAAATACGTGACCAAAATGACACGTGACTGAATGATTACCTATCGAGTCATCCATAGATGATGTCTTCAAGGCTCATGCTGACGAAAACCGCCGCTGGCTTCTGGACATACTGCGCGCCTCTTGATCTGATCTATAGCGCGTCTGATTCAAATGAACTCACGACGCGATGGTCCAAGTCGTTCCACTGGGATTGCGGTATCTCCATTTAAGTCGGACATCCCCGAACAGTTCGTGCCGCTCATGGCGCCTGTGATCCTGTTCCGAGCTCTCGACATGTCCATCATCGGTGCCCGATGACGGATGTCCTTATCTCGCTCCCGCAGATATCTTCGGGCCGCAGCATCAAAGCCCTTGTTTAGACACAAAAACCGGGACACTTTGCGCGGATTCGAGGGCGCGGCTGCGCAGTATACTGCGTGCATACGAACAGATCGATTCTCTGAAAGCCTCATGACCGCAGCAAAGCTGGTGATGTGGTATGCGGGATCGCATCATCGCAGCTGCAGTTAGGGACATCACTTCATGCAAAGCGGCATCTTGTTACTCGCACAGGCGGTTGACGTTTCATCTATCGGTGCGACCGGCGGCGAGGGTGTGTCTGTGGTAGCGCTGTTCCTGCAGGCTCATATTGTTGTGAAAGTCGTCATGGTTGGTTTGCTGTTTGCATCGATCTGGTCATGGGCGGTGATTGTCGAGAAGATCTTCACGTTCCGGAGCGCACGCAAGGCGACGGACCGGTTTGAGCAGATGTTCTGGTCGGGCCAATCGCTTGAAGAGCTCTATTCCGCAATGGCGCACCAGAAGACGCAAGCCATGTCGACGATGTTTGTTGCGGCGATGCGCGAGTGGAAACGAACCGTCGAGGGAAGCCCGAAGTCTTTTCGCGGCATTCAACTCCGCGTTGAGAAGGTCATGGACGTGACCATCAACCGGGAAATGGATCGGCTTGAGCGCCGACTGCTGTTCCTCGCATCCGTTGGTTCAACTGCGCCGTTCATCGGATTGTTCGGCACGGTGTGGGGCATCATGACAAGCTTCCAGGCGATCGCGATTTCAAAGAACTCGAGCCTTGCGGTTGTTGCGCCCGGTATTGCAGAAGCACTTTTTGCTACCGCGCTGGGCCTGCTCGCCGCCATTCCTTCCGTGCTGTTCTACAACAAGTTCAACAACGACTCGCAACGTCTCTCACAACGTCTGGAGAGCTTTGCCGATGAATTCGCCTCTATCATTTCCCGCCAAGTGGATGTGAGAACATGATGGGGGACCGTCGCCATGGGCGCTAGTCTGGGAGGCGGAGGAAACCGCCGTCGGGGATCGCGGCGCATTCAGCGTGAGGCGATGAGCGATATCAATGTCACACCCTTCGTGGATGTGATGCTTGTGCTGCTCGTCATCTTCATGGTGACGGCGCCGCTGCTGACATCCGGCGTGCCGCTGGATCTGCCGAAAACAAAGTCGCAGCAACTCTCCACAGACAAGGAACCGTTGACGGTGTCGGTCAACAATAAAGGAGAGATTTTTCTGCAGGATACAAAAATCACGCTCGAAGATGTCGGGGTCAAACTCAAGGCGATCAACAAGGGCGGACCGGACGAAACGATCTTCGTGCGCGGCGATACCAAGATCGATTATGGTCTGGTGATCAAGGTGATGTCACGGATCAACGCAGCCGGTTTCAGCAAGGTCTCTCTGCTTACAAATGGCGAGGGGTAGCGACGTCTCATGAAGCTCGGGCTTCTCATATCGCTGATCCTACACGGCAGCATTCTCGCATGGGCGCTGGTCTCCATCCAGTCGACCAAACCGACGATTACGCCCAAGCCCAAGCCAATCGTGGTCGACATTACGACAATCGACAAAATCACGCAGGCGACGAAAGGTGCGACCAAGAAGAAGCCGAAGAAGAAGGTCGAGATCAAGAAACCTCCCGTCAAGGCCAAGCCAAAACCGAAGGTGAAGCCTGCTCCGGTAAAGACTGCGGCGTTGCCGCCCCCCAAGGCAGAACCACCCAAGCCGGATCCGATCAAGGACATTCTGAAAAAGCCTCCACCGGAGAAGAAAAAGCCTGTCGTCAAGAAGCCTGCGCCCAAAAAGCCGGTGGTGAAGCAAAAGCCCAAACCCAAGCCGAAGAAGGTCGTGAAAAAGACCCGCAAAAAGGTAAAGGCTAAAACAAAGAGCGCGTTCGATACCGAGTCTATTGCGGCTCTGCTAAACAAAATTCCTGACGCGAAGGCAGGCCCAAAACCTAAAAAGGTCGTTCGCAAAAAGAAGGTTGCGAAAGTCGAATCCACTCAGGGTGCCGAAGATGGTGCAGCGAAGAAGCTGACGATCAGCGAATTCGATTTCTTCATCAAACAGATCGGCAACTGCTTTGCCATTCCGGCCGGAGCAAAAGATGCGGAGGCGTTTCGCCCAGTGGTGTCCTTTTCGCTACGGCGAGATGGTTCTGTTGATGGTATCCCGCGTGTCGCAAACACTGTGAACTCACCGTTTTTCCGGATCGCTGCAGAGGCCTCGATCCGGGCTGTGCTTGAATGCCAGCCGTACGCCTTGCCCAAAGACAAGTACAACGACTGGAAAAAGAACAAGATTACGTTTGATCTCAAGGCCATGATCGGCGGATAAGACTGGATATATGACACATCGCAACGCACACGGACGGCTGGCCCGTCACCTGATATTCTCCATTTTTCTGGCGAGCTTTGCTGCCTTTGGGGCAACGCGCTCTGCAGATGCGGTGGAGGGCACTGTCACGACGGGTAACATCGATCCGATACGGATTGCGATTACCGAGTTCTCGGCCGGCGGTGGGGGCAACCCGCAACAAGCAGTGGCCGTGTCGAATCTGATTGCTGCAGACCTCGAACGCTCCGGCCTGTTTGAGTTGCTTGATCGGCAATCGTTCATATCGAAAGATAATGACGTCACTCGCACACCCCGGTTTAGCGATTGGCGAGTCATCAAGTCTCAGGCTTTGGTTCTGGGCCGCCTCAGTGAAGTGCCTGGTGGGAAAATTCGCGCCGAATTCCGTCTCTGGGATCCGGTATCGGGCAAACAGCTTGCAGGGCAGGTGTTCAACACCTCGACCCGTAACTGGCGTCGCATCGGACACATTATCGCCGATCTGATCTACGAGCGGATGACCGGCGAGAAAGGTTACTTCGACACGCGGGTTGTGTTCATCGACGAGAGCGGGCCAAAGCGCAAGCGGGTAAAACGTCTAGCGATCATGGACCAGGACGGTCACAACCTGCGTATTCTGACATCTGGACGCAGTCTTGTGCTGACGCCGCGGTTCAGCCCCTCGACACAGCTTGTCACATTCATGAGTTATCGCGGCGGCAAACCGCGTGTCCACCTCATGAACGTGGAAACAGGCCAACAAGACGTTGTCGGGGAGTTCCCCGGCATGACATTCGCGCCACGGTTTTCACCGGATGGGCAGCGTATCATCATGAGCCTGCAGTCAGAGGGCAATTCAGATATCTACGAGCTTGATCTGAGATCGCGCCAGCGGCGGCGCCTGACGCAAACGCAGGCGATCAATACGGGGCCGAGTTATGCACCGGACGGCCAGCAGATCGTGTTCGAATCTGACCGTGAAGGCGGGCAACAGTTGTTCGTGATGAACGCCGATGGTACTGCACAACGGCGGATCAGCTTTGGCGGTGGGCGGTATTCCACGCCCGTATGGTCCCCTCGCGGCGACCTGATCGCGTTCACGAAACAGCAATCCGGACGATTCCTGATTGGCGTCATGAATCCGGACGGCTCAGGAGAACGCATCCTGACAGGCGGTTATCACAATGAAGGACCGACCTGGGCTCCAAACGGACGGGTGTTGATGTTCTTCCGGGAAGCGCCAGGCGAGAAGGGCGGCCCGAAGCTCTATAGCATCGACCTGACCGGCTACAATGAGCGCCGCGTCCCCACGCCGACTTTCGCCTCGGACCCTGCCTGGTCACCAATCCTCAAGTGAATTTTCCGCGCCCGAACTATGTGGCGGAATGGCAACGAATAGAGTTGCCAACCGATTAGAAGAGTGGATTCGTAACGCTTTTTCAACGCATTGGCTCGTGGCTGTGGGTGCGCAAATCGTGCCCTTGCGGCGAATCTGGCGACTGATCTAGGCTTTGTCCTGCAAAAGTCGTTCGTCGTGGTAAATTCGCATCATAGTCGCGTCAAAGTGTTGGAAATCTGGCACGTGGTCGTTGCTTTGAATCAGTGGAGACAGCTAGGCGAGTAGGTGGCTTTCGCCAATTCTGCAGAGGAGAGAAGACTATGAAACATGCAGTGATCATCGCTGTCATCGCAGCAGCTGCTCTTACAGCTTGCCGCAAGGAAGTTGCGCACGAAACACTCAAGTTCGGTGCTGAAGTTCCTGCTGTCGCAACTCAGTAATGAGTGCGACGGGTGATCCCCAGTGGATCACCTGACAATAAGGCGTTTGTTGTTTCTCTGAGACCTCAGATGCTGACTTATGGGAAAGCCACGACACCTCACTTGAGGGTCGTGGCTTCTCTGTTTTCATCTTGCCTCAACAGGTTTCGCACATCTGGCCACAATTTGGTGAAAACCGGCACGTATCGATCTGCGAAATGGCTTTAGACGTGTCACAATGCAACTGTAAGTTCGATGCGTTTGGTTGAGGGTAGCTTTTGTAACGTTTGTCGTTTCCAACACCATTGGAAACTCGATACACTTAAGCGAGCAGAGACAAGCGGCTATGCCGCTGGAATAAGGGGACCGCGATGTCTGGCCTGCAGAACAATGCGGCGCCGCGTGCGCATAATCCAGTTTATATGAAATCCCGTGTTACATCGTTTGCAATGGTTGCAACTCTTGCGCTTGCGCTCTCTGCCTGTGCAGGGCAGGGCAACAAACCCGGCGCCGGTCTTGCGAATGGCGGTATCAACGGTGGTGCTGCCGGTGGCCCTGTCAGCCCTGGAACCGAGAAAGATTTTTCGGTGAACGTTGGCAATACCGTTTATTTTACAACCGATAGCACCGACCTGACGCCGGAGGCTGAACGCACGCTTCGTGCACAGGCGAGCTGGCTGAACCGTTATCCGCGCTACACCATTACGCTCGAAGGCCATGCCGACGAGCGCGGCACGCGGGAGTATAATATTGCACTTGGTGCGCGGCGTGCGACGACCGTGCGACGGTTCCTCTCAAAAACCGGCGTTAATGCGTCCCGCCTGCGGACCATTTCGTATGGTAAGGAACGCCCGGTTGCCGTGTGTGATGATATTTCATGCTGGTCGCAAAACCGACGCTCTGTCACAGTGCTGAACAAACCTGCCGGAAGCTAGGCCGGGCGACACCCCGTTTGACTAGGCACCTTTTTACCTCAACGACCTGTTGGCGTGTGTTGTACTTATCGACAAGAGACACATTTTGGGAGTTATCGCGACATGCCTCTGATGTTTCGCTCCTGCAAATCAGGTGTTCTTCTGGCACTCGTAACAGCGTTGTGCCTCCTCACGATGTCGATCGTCGCAAATGCGCAGGCGAACGACGATGGTTTGACGGCACGCATCGAACAACTTGAGCAACAGATCGTAGAGCTTCAAGTTACGATTGGTACACTTGAGACGCTCGCCAAGAGCCGCCCGACGCGTGGGGCGGCTTATCAATCCAGTGGTTCAAGCGGTAATTCCGGTGACATAAGGCAGCTAGAAATTCAGATGCGTGCCATGAGTGGGCAACTTGCAGCTCTGTCGCGCGATGTCCGGGCGCTCCAGAGCGGCGTCAGCAATTCCGGTTCGATCGCGAACAACAGCTATGCGCAACCGCTCAATCCCCAACCATCCCGTTCCGGGGGGGAACTTGATGGCTTTGGTTCTGTGACGGTTACGCCGGAACAGGGGCAATGGCAAAACCGGGGGCAGACGCAGGACATCACCCGAGATCCGATTGGAAACATTCTCTCGAATGAACAGGCTGCGCCGAAGAAGGTGGCGTCTGCGCCAAGCGTACCGCCGCGTGAAGCTTACGAGAAAGCCTATGGGTATCTGCTCGTGCAGGACTATGGTGCTGCCGAAGCTGCGTTCAGTGATTTTGTGAT
Source organism: uncultured Hyphomicrobiaceae bacterium (assembly GCA_937931785.1). Lineage (GTDB taxonomy): Bacteria > Pseudomonadota > Alphaproteobacteria > Rhizobiales > CALHAX01 > CALHAX01. The sequence goes on from CALHAX010000094.1 coordinate 17,570, forward strand.
CAAGCATCCGAAAGACAAACTTGCCGGTAACGCGCAATACTGGCTGGGTGAGTCTCATTATGTGCGTGGAAACTACAGAGCGGCTGCCAATGCTTTTCTCAAAGGGTTCAAGACCTACAAAAGAAGTGCAAAGGCACCGGACAGCCTTCTAAAACTCGCAATGTCCCTCAGTCGACTGAACCAGAAAGACAGCGCATGCGCGACATTCCTGGAACTCACAAAACGATTCCCAAGCGCACCGACACATGTCACGCGCCGATCCGCAGCGGAGCGCCAGCGCGCGGGTTGTTGATCGCTTGCGTGACGATCCGATCGAAGATGACGAGCTTGACGGGCTTTTCGCAGATTTCCTGATGCACGATCGCATCCTGCTCGCCGTCTCAGGCGGCCGGGACAGTTTAGCTTTGCTGTTGCTTGCTGCCCGATGGTTGAGGACTCGGCGTGCTGAGAGAGTTGACCGACCAGAGCTTGTCGCCACCACAATCAATCATGGTCTGCGTCAGGAAGCTATCGCTGAAGCTGAATTCGTCGCAGAACACTGTGCCAGCCTCAGTGTACCCCATGTCATTCACCACGCTACGGTCACTCCACCTGGAAGCGGTCTCCAGGAATGGGCTCGGGACACGCGTTATTCCGCTCTTCACGCAATCGCGCTGGAGACAAACTGCACAGCGATTGCAACAGGACATCAGGCAGAAGATCAGGCTGAAACACTGCTGATGCGTCTTGCACGTGGATCCGGACTCAATGGACTTGCGGCCATGGAGACAACGCGTGCACTTGGAGACCTCAGATTGCTGCGCCCTCTGCTTGCGACGCCACGCGCACGATTGTCAGCAACGCTGCGCGCGAACGAAATGAACTGGATCGATGATCCGTCAAACCTCGATTCACGATTCGAGCGCACCGCGTTTCAAACACATGCAACGTCGCTTGAAGCACTTGGACTAACAGCTGCGGCTCTCGGTAAAAGCAGTCGTCGGCTGCGTGGTGCTGTGGAAACGATGGAGTGGGCGACCAAACAGGCGCTCGATCAGATGCCGAGCTGCCGCAACGCATTGGCAACGGCAGTCTACGGTGTTCTACCGCGCGCGGTGTATGACGCGTTCCCTTTCGAGCTCCGTGTTCGAATCTTGCGTTACATCATGGATCGCGTGCGCGGTGAGACCAAGCAAGTCCGCATCGACCGCCTTGATCGCGTTGAAACACTTGTTCGCGATCTTGAACTCACAACCTCTCAAGACCAGCCCACACTCACGATTGGAGGCTGCCTGATTACGGCAAAGAACGATATGCTGTACGTCTGCCGCGAACCGGGCCGCAACGGGTTTCCCGTGTTGCAGTTGCATGCCAACATCGCCGCACACTGGGACAATCGCTTCATTGTGTCCGCTCCAGTTGAATTCAATGATCGCATCCAGGTTCGTGCCCTGTCCGATAGTCCTGCGGGGGCTACAAGGCACATTGATCAGCACTCTTTGCAGGCGTTACCGAAAGCGGCCCGAGACGCGATCCCGGCGTTCTGGGATGGAGCGACGCTGCTTGCAGTCCCGCAAATCGGTCATGTTGCAGCCGGTTTTCGTACGATCGTCACAATGCAGGACAAATTGAGCGATATGCCCCATAACGCCGCAGTTGGCTCACAGAAGGTATTTATGGCTGTTCCAAAGCCCGTATAGCTTCCTCTGCCCTATCTGACGTGCTGCAAGGAACCTCCGCGACGGTCATAAACCTTTCAGTTCCTTCCTTGGCAAAGCCTTTGCAGAACCTTATCTTTACGAGAACCATGCGAAACTCATCGTCAATCTTCACAATGACGTCTGTGACGCTCTCATCTCTTTAATCCAGGAGTTCAGATGAACCCGCAATTCCGCAATTTCGCGATCTGGGTGATTATTGCCTTCCTGCTGTTGGCCCTGTTCAATCTGTTTCAGGCCCCCGGCAAGCGTGGTGCATCTGGCGAAATCAGCTACTCGCAACTCCTGAAGGAAGTGGAACTCGGAAAAGTTCGCAGCGTCCTTATCGCGGGGCAACGTGTTACAGGCGAGTTCAACAGCGGAAAACCGTTCAAGAGCTATGCTCCTGAAGATCCGAAATTCGTCGAGCAATTGCGAAACAAGGGCGTCACGATCAACGCTCAGCCTGCAAACGAGGGCGGTGGATTGCTGGGTATTCTTGCGTCCTGGTTCCCGTTTTTCCTGCTGATCGGTGTGTGGATTTTCTTCATGCGCCAGATGCAGTCCGGTGGCGGTCGTGCGATGGGCTTCGGCAAGTCGAAAGCCAAATTGCTGACGGAACGTCATGGACGCGTGACCTTTGACGATGTGGCCGGTGTCGATGAAGCCAAGGAAGAGCTTGAAGAAATTGTCGAGTTTCTTCGGGATCCCGGAAAATTCCAGCGTCTGGGCGGCAAGATTCCGCGCGGTGCGCTTCTTGTCGGTCCTCCTGGTACAGGTAAAACACTTCTGGCGCGGGCGATTGCCGGCGAAGCCAACGTACCGTTCTTCACGATTTCCGGTTCGGACTTTGTCGAAATGTTTGTTGGTGTCGGCGCGAGCCGTGTCCGCGACATGTTCGAACAAGCGAAAAAGAACGCGCCCTGCATCATCTTCATCGATGAGATCGATGCCGTTGGCCGTCATCGTGGCGCTGGCCTCGGCGGAGGTAACGACGAACGAGAGCAAACGCTCAACCAGTTGCTTGTTGAAATGGATGGCTTTGAAGCGAACGAGAGCATTATTCTTGTTGCAGCCACAAACCGCCCCGACGTGCTCGATCCAGCCTTGCTGCGTCCGGGCCGGTTCGACCGCCAGGTAACCGTGCCACGCCCCGACATTGGTGGACGTCACAAAATCCTGAAAGTGCACGTGCGCCAGGTCCCGCTTGCGCCGGATGTTGATCTTAAGGTCATCGCACGCGGAACACCGGGTTTTTCGGGTGCCGACCTGGCAAACCTTGTGAACGAGTCCGCGCTTCTGGCTGCGCGACGTGGCAAACGTCTTGTGACGCAGCTTGAATTCGAAGACGCCAAGGACCGTGTCATGATGGGGGCGGAACGACGCTCCATGGTCATGTCGGATGATGAGAAAAAACTCACCGCCTACCACGAAGCAGGACACGCGATCGTCGCGCTGCACGTGCCGGACCATGACCCGCTGCACAAGGTCACAATCATCCCGCGCGGTCAGGCGCTTGGCGTCACCATGAGCCTGCCGGAACGTGACCGCCTAAGTTACACGCGCCAGTATTGCGTCTCGAAAATTGCCATGACATTCGGTGGACGTGAAGCCGAGATCATGACGTTTGGCCCCGACAAGGTGACCAACGGCGCCACAGGCGATATCCAGCAAGCCACCGGTCTGGCACGTGCGATGATCATGGAATGGGGCATGTCCGACAAGCTCGGACGCGTGCGCTATTCAAGCAACGAGCAGGAAGTTTTCCTCGGCCATTCCGTCGCGCAAACCACAAACATGTCGGAAGAAACAGCAAAGCTGATTGATTCCGAGGTGCGTCTCATGATCGAGGACGGCGAGACAACAGCGCGAACAATCCTACATGATTACGAGAATGAGCTTGAAGCATTGGCGCAGGGGCTTCTGGAATATGAAACCCTGACAGGACGTGAAATCATTGATGTGATTGCTGGCAAACCGCCGGTACGTGACATGGGTGATGACACAGATGGACCAACGGCCTCTGCGGTGCCAAGTGCCGGTGCTGTGAAGCCAGCGCCGAAAGACGGCGGTGGCGCACCAACAGGTGATTTCGAACCAGAGCCTGCATGATTTCAGTCTCCTCTCCCTTCGTGGAGAGGAGACGTTTGTTCTGCGACGCGGGTTTTCCCAATCTCGTTCCGGCCTATCAGGCGTAGCCATGACCGCAAAAACCTTTGCCGGACTCTCTCTCGACCGTACGCGGTTGATGGGTATCGTCAATGTGACGCCCGACAGCTTTTCTGATGGCGGACAATTCGATAGCGTTCAGGCTGCCATTGATCACGCCCTGCGACTTGTCGACGAAGGGGCTGACATTCTCGATATTGGCGGAGAGTCGACACGACCACGCTCGGAGCCGGTTGCGCTGGACGAGGAGTTGCGGCGCGTCATTCCGGTTATTGAAAAACTGACGGGTCAAACTGATGCCCGAATATCGATCGATACACGTAAAGCTGGCGTCATGCGCGAAGCGGCAGCGGCCGGTGCGCACATCCTGAACGACGTTTCTGCGCTCACCCACGATCCTGAAAGCCTGTCTGTTGCAGCGGAACTCAGCCTTCCAGTTGTGCTCATGCACGCGAAAGGCGATCCCAAGACGATGCAGGAAAACCCGACCTACGACAATGTCGTGAAGGAGATTTGCACGTATCTCAAGTCACGCACTGAAGCGTGCGTCGCGGCGGGCCTTCCGCGCGACAGAATTGCTGTCGATCCGGGCATCGGTTTCGGCAAGACGATCGATCACAATCTGACGCTCCTGAAGCATATGGACGTATTCTGCGCAATGGACACACCGGTTCTCCTTGGCGTGTCGCGCAAGCGCTTCATCGGCACACTCGGCCATGTGCCCGAGGCAGAGCAACGGACCGCAGGCTCGATCGCCGCAGCATTGAGCGGCGTTGCGCGCGGCATTCGTTTACTGCGCGTTCATGACGTTGCGGAAACCCGGCGCGCACTCGCCGTGTGGGAAGCGGTGGAACACGGGGTTTCGTGCGTTCCAGAGCATTGACGAGCCACCACCATGATGCCAAGCCAACGTGTGTGGTGTCTTGCTTGCATGGCATCCACTACGCACCGCACACAACCGAGCCTCACCTCATCTGTGTGTCTGTCGCGAGACAAAATTTGATGGCCGCGCGATGGCTGTAGACCGCTATCGTTCGTCATTTCTGAAGGAAACATAATGGCTCGTCGCTATTTCGGAACCGATGGCATTCGCGGTGCTGCAAATTCAGCGCCGATGACGCCGGAAATCGCACTTCGCGTCGGCATGGCCGCGGGGAGTCTTTTCAGCAACGGTGGCGGACGTCCGCACCGCGTTGTAATTGGCAAGGACACGCGCCTGTCCGGTTACATGATCGAATCTGCTCTGGTCTCCGGATTTACCTCCGTTGGCATGAACGTATTCCAGCTCGGACCAATGCCAACGCCTGCTGTTGCGATGTTGACGCGTTCCATGCGTGCCGATCTCGGCGTGATGATTTCAGCATCGCATAACGTTTACACTGACAACGGGATCAAGCTGTTCGGACCCGATGGTTACAAGTTGTCCGATGAGGTTGAACTCGAAATCGAACATCTGATGGATGATAATCCGGATCGCCGACTTGCGAAACCGGACAGCATCGGACGCGCGCGACGCGTAGACAGCGCTGTGGAACGATACACTGAATTTGCCAAGCGCACGCTGCCCCGCGAGTTGAGCCTTGAGGGCCTGCGTGTCGCCGTGGATTGCGCGAATGGTGCTGCCTACAAAGTCGCGCCAGCTGCTTTGTGGGAACTGGGCGCTGAGGTCATTTCAATCGGTGTCGAACCGAACGGGCGCAACATCAACAAGGATTGTGGCTCGACCTCGCCCGAAATTCTTTCGCAAAAAGTACGTGAAGTACGTGCCGATATCGGCATTGCTCTGGATGGTGATGCGGACCGTGTCATCATCGTGGATGAAAAAGGTCAGGTTGTTGATGGTGATCAGCTTCTTGCCGTGATTGCAAACACATGGCAACAGCGGGGACGTTTGGCCGCCGGTGGTATCGTTGCCACCGTGATGTCGAACCTCGGGCTGGAACGCTACATTGAAGGACTGGGCCTGAAGCTTGAGCGCACGCCGGTTGGCGACCGCTACGTTGTCGAGCACATGCGCAAGCACGGCTATAACGTTGGCGGTGAACAATCCGGACACCTCGTGCTCTCCGACTTCGGCACAACAGGTGACGGACTTATTTCAGCGTTGCAAATTCTTGCATGCCTCATACGGGAGAACAAACCCGTGAGCGAGGTGTGCAAGCGCTTCGATCCACTGCCACAAGTTCTCAAGAACGTGCGCTACACCAACGGCAAACCACTGGACGCAAAAGACGTGAAAAATGCCATTGATGATGGCAAGTCGCGATTGGGTGACAAAGGGCGGCTGGTTATTCGACCATCCGGCACAGAACCCGTCATTCGCGTCATGGCAGAAGGTGATGATGAGACAATGGTAGATGAAGTGGTCAACGATATCTGTGACGTGATCAGAACACACGCGGCGTAGGATGTTTGCGACTTAGGGTGTGTCCAACTTAAATGGAGACACCGGGATGCCAGTGGAGTGACCTGCCTCGTCGCGTCGTGATTTCTTGCGAATCAGACGCGCTATAGTTGCTATGCTCCGCTACTTACCCGCGGCCGCGGCACGCGGTTTTCGAGCCAGCGAAACAACAGGACAATGACACCAGTCATGAGGATGTAAATGCCTGCGACGAACAGAAGTGGTTCATAGATCTTGTAGGTTTCCTGGCGCACCATGGTGCCGACCCCGAACACGTCGAACACGGTGATGGTTGCGGCGAGCGGTGTCGACTTGAGCGTGAACACACATTCGTTGGCAAGTGTGGGCATGACGTTCTGGACAGCGCGCGGCAGCCATATCCGACGTAATACTGTGAACGGGCGCATGCCCATCGCACGTGCGGCTTCCAGTTCGCCTTTCGGCACGCCTGCGAACCCGGCGCGCATGACTTCACCCGCATAACCAGCAACGCTGATCGTGAATGCAAATATTGCATAAGGAAATGCCTCGCGCAGAATTGGCCAAAGCCAGCTTTCACGAATTCCCTCCATATACGGGAAGAGCGAGCCAATGCCGTAGTAGATCAACCAAAGCTGGATGAGCAGCGGAGTACCGCGAATGACCGTGCAGAACGCCAGTGCGAGCCATGACAGGACGCGCGGACCTGCGACCTGAACAAGCCCGATCGGCACAGCCAGTGACATTCCCATAATCAGCGAATACACCATCAGCTGAATAGTGATCCATATGCCGCCAATGAATTTCGGCCCATATTCGGGCAGCCAGCTCCAATCCATTACCGCACGCCCCTCATGCTGGTACCGCCTGGCCACGACGATACCGCCGTTCAAGCCAGCGGAAGAAAACTGTAGAGATGAGGGACAGGCTGAGATAGAGCGCCGCCGCTGCGAGATAGAACATCAGGTATTCACGTGTGGTTCCTGCGGCCTGTTTGGTGACGGTCGCCAGTTCCGTGAACCCCACAACGGCGAGTAATGCGGTGTCCTTGGTCACGATCAACCAGAGGTTTGCCATGCCCGGTAGCGCAAAAGGAATCATCGCGGGAATAGTGATACGTCTGTAGCGCTGCCAGAACGGCATGCCATAGGCCTTCGCTGCTTCGATCTGCCCGACCGGAACCGCCTGAATACCGCCGCGCAGCACTTCGGTGGCGTAGGCGCCCATCACGAAGCCAATGACATAAATGCCTGCGGCCAACCCTGAAATATCAACACGCTCGTATCCCAATGCCGCGAGACTGCGGTTCAGGAGATCAGTTCCTGCGTAATAGAGAAGGAGAATAAGAACAAGCTCTGGAACAGCGCGAATGATGGTGGTGTAGACCTCGAGCACAAATCTCGTGACCGGACCGCCGTGAAGTTTTCCAAGCGCACCTAACAACCCAATTGTCGTTCCAAGGAGATAGGCACCTATTGCGATCTGGATCGTACTTGCCAAACCCTGGAGCAAGTTTCGCCCCCAACCGGGCGGGGAATAGCTGAGCCATTCGATTCCAACCGGCTTGGCTTGCACGATAATGTCGATCACCAACCCTTACCTCCTGGCAAGTGGGCCCCCTGGTGAGTGGGCAAAAAAATCCCCGGCAGTGGAGGCTGCCGGGGATCGTATCCGGCGCGTTATCCGCCGTAGATATCGAAGTCGAAGTACTTCTTCGTAATCGCATCGTATGTGCCATCAGCGCGGATCTTCTTGATCGCTGCGTTGAACTTGTCCCGCAGTGCCGTATCTTCCTTGCGCATGCCAACGCCGACACCTGGGCCGAACACGTCGACATCGGTCAACTCGCCCTTGACTTCAAAGCCCTTGCCCTCTGCGCTGTCGAGGAACGCCTTGATCGCAATCGCGTCACCGACGACCGCATCAATACGACCGGCAAACAGGTCGGCGTTGTGCTCGTCAAACGCCTGGTAGGTTTTTACAGTTGCGTCCTTAAGATGCTTCTGGGCGTAATTCTGGTGCGTGGTTGAAACCTGAACGCCGATCGTCTTGCCCTTTACACTCGCCGGGTCTCCAGAAATGCTGGAGCTCTTGGCCGCGACGATGACAGCGGGTGTGTTGTAGTATTTGTCGGAAAACGCGATCGTTTTCTGACGTTCCGCGGTGATCGACATGGATGCGACAATGGCATCAAGTTTCTTGGCAACGAGAGCCGGTATAATTCCGTCCCATGCAATCGGCGTCCAGACGCATTCTTCGCCCATCGCCTTGCACAGTGCTTCGCCAATTTCGATTTCCCAGCCGATCTGCTTGCCGGACGCATCCTTCGATGCAAACGGTGGGTAAGGTGATGAGTCGAGGCCGAGCTTGATCTGCGCGGAGGCCGATCCCGCGCCGAGGCCAACAGCAACTGCCGCGATTGCGAACAGTTTGAACAAAGATTTCATTGGTATACTCCCTTGTTATGTCTTCGATTTAGAGTTTGTCACGTCTTTCGTCACCTGCCAACGGTTTGAACGAATGCGCGGCATCGCTCGCTTGTGGCATTCGTAAAGACCTGTTCCGGTGTCCCCTCTTCCTCGACAAGCCCCTGATGCAGGAACATGACGTGGCTGGAGACGTCGCGGGCAAATGCCATCTCGTGCGTCACCAGGATCATGGTTCGACGTTCCTCGGCCAGATCCTGGATGACACGCAGCACTTCACCGACAAGTTCAGGATCGAGTGCCGACGTCGGCTCGTCGAAGAGCATGACCTTCGGTTCCATGGCAAGCGCACGCGCGATGGCAGCCCGTTGTTGCTGACCGCCTGAGAGAAACGCCGGGTATTGGTCACGCTTGTCGATCAGGCCGACCCGCTCAAGGATCGCTTCGGCACGGTCCCGCGCTTCGGCTTTCGGGATTTTCAGGACGTGGACGGGCGCTTCGATGACGTTTTGCATCACCGTCATGTGCGCCCACAGGTTGAAGCTCTGGAAGACCATTCCGAGTTGGGTGCGCAGGCGTTCGACCTGGCGCTTGTCGGAGGGTTCTCGGTTGCCATCCGGACGCGGCGGATGAAATCTTACGGCCTCACCGGCGACGATGATGTCACCTGCGGAAGGTAATTCAAGCAAGTTTATGCAGCGCAGAAATGTGCTCTTGCCCGAACCAGATGCGCCGATGATAGAGACGACGTCGCCCTGGTGCGCATCCAATGACACGCCCTTGAGGACCTCAAGGTCACCAAAATTCTTGTGAAGATTTTGGACCAGAACGGCCGATGTGGTGTCGTCTTTTGCCGTTATCGGTGTCTGGTCGGTCACATTTTCATCCTCAAAAACTCAATGAGATATCACGGTGGACGGCGTTGCAACCTGCAATCTCAAGCGCCTGCGCGCGTGGGAGTTTAGGCTGGAGTCGCAAACCTATGGTGTCGCGAATGACGGCTTCGTACGTCTTGAGGCCGGGCAGTAAGCTTGCGGTAGCCTTCTGACGCCATTTGAGATCTTTCCGAAGTTCCTTGAGCGCATCGTCAAAGTGTTTTGCGAGTTTGGGATCGTCGAGCTTGCCTTTCTTGATCAGGCGACGGGCCTTTGAAAGACGCGATGCGATCTTCGACGATCCTTTCGCCGCACGAATTTTCAGCGACACAGCCTTGATGGCGTCAATGGAGTCTGCAGGTTTCGCTGTCGCAGCGCTTGCAGCAATTGCAACGATTTCCGCCTCGACCCTGGCAAGATCTGCTGTTCCGTCCAGCACAGCAACGGTTTCACGAATGGGGTCATAGGCGCTGTCGACACTGCTGCGGTATGTACGACGCGCCTTCTGCTCGGCTTTCGTCAAAACGGCAAACACCTTATGTTTTTCGTCCCACTCCGGCGGAATGCCCGAAAGGAGCTCCTTCTTGCGTGCTTCAAGTTCCGTGATGTGGGTTCTTCCGATCTCGCCGTTGCGTTCGCGTTTGATGGCTGTGATCTCGCGATCGATCTGTCCGACCTGACGCTCAATCGCGCGCACCTCGCGATGCAGCGGCGCGTAATCGGGCGTTGCGGCCTCAACCGCTGTTGCGGTTTCCTTGATCCTGGCAATGTTCGAGAACGCAGCTTCAGCATCACCAAAACTTTCTTCGACCGGCCCCCTTACCTTCCTCGGCAGATCCTTCAGCGGCAGGGCCTTTGCCGCGGTGATGGCTGAGCGAATTTCGTCGCCGTCCTTCTGGAACTTCACGAAAACGAATTGCTCGATGCAATGCTGCAGCCGTGGGTTCACCGGAGGCGGCGCCGTTTCTGACGTGAGCGACAGGCGCGATGGTAGGTAGTTCACCAGGGGTGGGTAAGAGCCGACGATGCCAAGTGCGATCAACTGAAGGCAAATAAACGGCACAACACCCTTGTAGATGTCCAGTGTCTTGACGGCGGCTGGCGCAACACCGCGCAGATAGAAGAGCGCAAATCCAAACGGTGGCGTCAGAAACGAGGTTTGAATGTTAAGCCCGATCATGACACCGAGCCAAACGGCCGTGATGTTGGCCGATGGGTCCATCAACAGGATCGGGGCAACGATAGGCACCACGACCACAGCTATCTCGATGAAGTCGAGGAAAAATCCGAGGAGAAAAATTACAGCCATCACGATGATGAACTGAGACCAAAATCCACCTGGCAACGACGTCAGAAATTCCTTGACCAGTTCCTCGCCACCGAACGCTCGAAACGCAGCTGTCAGCATGGCAGCACCCAGCAGGATGATGAACACAAGCGATGTCGTCTTGGCTGTCTCCAGCATGACACCACGCAACGTGTCTTCAATACGGAATGTGCGCCACAGGCTCCAGAACACCGCAATCATGAAGCCCGTCACGGCTATGGCGGCAATTGTGATACCGAGGACATCGCTATCCGTCTTGATGCTGCGCACGTTGGTCGAGAAATTCTTCAGCACAAACGTAATCACAAGCAACGATACGACTGCGAGGATCGCCGGCCAGAGTGCGCGGGCCTGACCTTCCTTGAGCCGATAGCCAGCCATAATCGTCGCGCCGATCGCTCCGATCGCTCCAGCCTGATTCACGGTAGCGATACCCAGGATGATCGAACCGAGCACGGCGAAGATGAGTGTCAATGGCGGGATAAGAATGAAGCCGACCTTGAGAGCGAGCCTTCTGTCGAACGTCCCCTCGAACGCAACGGATGGTGCCAGTTTGGGACGGAAGAATGCCAGCACAAGGATGTAGAGCATGAACAGCCCCACGAGCACGAGCCCCGGGACCAGAGCGCCAAGGAACATATCTCCGGCGCTGGTTGAAACCACGCCAAACTCTGACGGCAGGCCAAATGATCCTTCGTTGGTGGACTTGTAGAGATCCTTGCGCAGGTTCGCGGCCTGGTCGACGGCGCTGGACAGCTGGTCGGCAAGGATGATGAGCACGATGGACGGCGGGATGATCTGTCCCAGTGTACCGGAAGCGGCGATTGTGCCTGTGGCAAGCGGCGTGGAGTAGTTGTTGCGCAGCATGGCAGGCAACGAGATCAACCCCATGGCAACAACGGTAGCACCCAGGATGCCTGTGGTTGCGGCCAGGAGTGCGCCGACAAAAACGACGGAAATTCCGAGGCCACCTTTCACCGGACCGAAGAGCTGCGCCATCGTCAGCAACAGATCTTCCGCAATCTTTGAGCGCTGGAGCATAATGCCCATGAACACAAACAGTGGAATAGCGATCAGGGTATCGCGCTCTACCTCCCAGTACACGCCGCGGAAGTTGGTGACGCCGGCCGTCAGCCAGTCAACTGGCCCGCCGCTCGCGAAGTAGGCACCACTGTCTCCTTCAAGGAGCGTACCGGTGGCGGCGGCCAGCAGGATGGTGATGATGGCGGAGCCAGGCAATGCGAAGGCGACCGGAAACCCGGAGCCAAGGGCCGTCGCCATGATGATGACGAGGAGGGCAAGGAAGAAAAGTTCCATGACGCGTCAGTGTCCCGTCGCTGCAAGAATTGGGTCTTCGTCTTCGGGATGCTCACGACCTCCAGGATCGCCACGATAATCAGCGACACTCTCCAACAAGTATCCGCAGAACTGGATCATCATGGTTACGGCAAACACACCGAGAAAACCGGCCATCAGATATTTCACGTACATGCCATAACCGGATTGCGATGTTTCAATGCTGATCAGAGGCGCGTTGATGACGCTCGATTTGCTGGCAAGCCCCAGATAAAGCACAACCCAACAGAACAGGATCCCGAGCAGCACACAGCCTATGGCGTTCACCTTGCCCTTGGTCCGACGTGCAAAGCCGGCATAGAGCACGTCAACTCGCACGTGGCCTTCCTCGTGCAGCGTGTAGGCGCTGGCAAAAAGAAAGAGTGCCGCGTACCAGAACCGAACCAGATCTCCCATAAAAGCCTGCTCATAGGAGAAAATAAATCTGGAGAGAACGATTTGCAGTTCTGCGATCACGACAAGCAGCGTGAGCCATGTGAAGCCAAGAGTGCGGGTGAAAATTGCTAAAATGAAACCGAAGATTATTAATGGAAAGTGCACCCAGGGACCGCGGAAACGTGACAGATCAAGTTTTGCAGCCAAGGCATCACCAAATACGGCAGGCAAGGCTCCTTCGACCCGAATGAAGGAAATGATCATGTCAGCAAGACCGACAAACAACACAGCCCAGAAGCAACCGCGGATCATGTAATTGACGATACCGGACATGACTTCGCTGTCCGTGCGCAGACTTCGCGAGGCGGTGCGCGAAACGAAGATAACAGGGATGAGGATGCAAGCGGCGTAGATAGCCCACTGCAGGAGGCTCAAAACGGTATTTCCGGAGCCAGAAAACGTAGCAAGCGGCCCTGGCCAGCCCTGCCAGTAGTTCAGATAGTTGTTCAGCAGAAAACCAAATGTGGCCGCGACTGTGCCCCATGCAAACATCCGCAGCAAACTGGTTGATCTGGTCGCTTCAAATGCGTCTTCCGACACGAATGACTCCCCCCCTTAACGTTCTGCACCCGGTTCGCATTACACCGGTTTCAATCGACCGTCGCATTCCGAACTACGCCCAACGATGAACGGGGCCATGCGCACAATGCATGGCCCCGGCGTTTTCAACCTCACGAGGAGGTCAGCGTACGATTACTCGACACCCAGAACGCGGTTGCGTTCCTGGAGGTAAGGACCGTCGGACAGATTCATCCATCCCCCCACATCAGCGCGCGCTTTCAGGAAGCTGGCGTGTGTGCGTTCTGCGAGGTCCGAGTGGGCGCGTGCGGTTTCGAAGACTTCCTTGGCGGCTTCACCGAAGCTGTCGTAAACGTCTTCATTGAACCGGCGAAGTTTCACGCCGTGTTCCTTGCGGAGTTTCGCGAGGAACGACCCGTTGTTGTTGTTGTATTCGGCCATCATGTAGTTGTTTTCCATGCCGGCCGCATGCTCGATCAGACGACGCTCGCCGTCTGTCAGGCCTTCCCACCAGGACTTGTTCATGCCGAGTGCAAGCTGTGACGCTGGCTCGTGCATGCCCGGGTAGTAGTAGTATTTCGCAGCTTCGTAGAACTTCATGAAGTAGTCATTCCACGGGCCGACCCATTCCGTCGCGTCGATCGCACCGGAGACAAGGTTTTCGTAAATCTGGCCACCTGGAAGTGACACGGGTGATGCGCCCAGTTTTGCCATGACGTCGCCGCCGAGGCCCGGGATACGCATTTTCAAACCTTTGAGGTCGTCTGCGGAGTTGATTTCCTTGTTGAACCAACCGCCCATCTGAACGCCCGTGTTACCGGCAGGCAAACACTTCAGACCGAAGCCACCAGCGAGTTCGTCCCACAGCGCCTGTCCTCCGCCGTGGTAGACCCACGCGCACATTTCAGAATACGTGAAGCCGAAGGGAACAGCCGTGTAGTAAGCCCAGGCCGGGTGCTTGCCTTTCCAGTAGTAATCGGCAGCGTGGTACATCTGCGCATTGCCTGACGCGACGGCATCAAAGCTGTCGAATGCGCCAACGCGCTCACCGGCAGCAAAATATTGAATCTTCAACTGACCTTCTGAAAGGTCCTCGATACGCTTTGCAAGACGTTGTGCACCCGTGCCGAGCCCCGGGAAGTCGCGTGGCCATGTGGACACCATGACAACTTCCTTGGCGGCTTTCACGATGGCAGGTGCCGCGACGGTTGCTACACCGGCAACACCCGCAGTCTGCAGAAATGAACGACGATCCATACGGTCTTCTCCCTTATGTCGTTATTGCCTGACGTTCTTTTACTAATGCTCCATTGCGAAAAAAAGGCGCGCCAGACTGGCACCAACCCCCTTCCCGTCGCGTCAGAGAACGGTTCAAACGGGCGCGCGAAGGGTCATAAAATGACACAACCCATGCCAGTTGCAGACACATTAGACACCAGATGACCAAATCGCAATTCGTCGTTTCAAACAGGATATTGGCACAATGGGGAAACCATGATTGGGGCCTGCCACTTCGCGCTACGGGACGAACCGGGGGATGCGCGTCGGTGGCAGGCCCTGCCATTCAACCGGCCCGCGCCTGCCGCACTGGACGTGGTCGAATGGAAATCCCGAACAGACGCCACTCCTCTTCGACGGGCGCAAACCGCAGGTCGAAGTGAATCCGCATGGGTGTGGTCGGGAAATAGCCTATAAGGCGCAAATGCCCTTCAGGATCGATCCAGGCTGGTTTCTTCAACAATGGATCGTACAAGATTGTTGGCGCCAGGCGGACCGGGCTATCCCGCAAGCGGGCAAAGATCTGCGCCAGACGTTCCGGATTGTTGGCGCGCTGGAATGCGGGCGCGGCAAGACTGCGCAGAACCTGATAGTTGCCGGTCCTGTTGGCCTGATCCAACGCAGCGACGGCGGAATGGACCAGCATTGCCATATGGTAGGCGCTCGGTACGGTGAGGGAACCGTTCTCACGGGTGGCTGCACCGAGCGACGTCGCGACCGACGTTACTGCGAGAGCGAGTGACACGCCAACTGCAGCGATACGAAGTATGTTCATTGTTTTCACTCTTTCGAATTCACAAGGATGACAGTATCGACCGCAACACCTGCCTGCAGTTCAGCAGGGATATGCTGCGGTTGGCCGTGCGTTACCAGCCGACGGACAATCCGACACGACCGCCGACGTTGCCATGTCCAAGCCCCACGCCAATGCCGCCTGAGAGATAGACATTGTTGTCAATCAATGCCGCCCCGCCAAAGGCCATCGCGTTTTCCCCGCCAAAATGGCCGTAGCTGCCGGACAACGCGAATTCCTTGCCTGGAGGTAGTGCTGCGACACCCGACATGGCAAACGCCATGGCGATGCCTTCCGTATTTTCGCTGATTTGCTGGCTGTTCTTTTCGATTTTTCGGGAATTTTCCGCCACGCCGCCCGAACCGAAATTTTGCTCGAGGTTGGTGATACGTATGTCGTGACCATCCACACGGGTATCGATGTTATCGATGTCCGTGCGGTTGCGATCGATATCGGTCCGGTTGTTCGAGATATTGGTCGTGTTGTTGGTAATGGCGGAAGTGTTGTTCGTGATCGCCGTCCGGTTGGTGGTGATGCTCGTGACGTTGTTTGCGATACCCGTTTCATTCGTTCCCACACGGTCCGTCAGATTGTCGATATCTGTTCGATTTGTCGTAATGCGTGTCTCGTGATTGGCAATCGACGCCGTGTTGGTGGTTATCGCGCCAGTGTTCGTTGCGATGCCTGTCGTGTTGGTGTCGATGTCCGTGCGGTTCGTCGCGATGCCTGCCGTGTTGGTGTTGATGTCCGTGCGGTTCGTTGCGATGCCTGCCGTGTTGGTGTTGATGTCCGTGCGGTTCGTCGCGATGCCTGCCGTGTTGGTGTTGATGTCCG
>CALHAX010000095.1 GCA_937931785.1 uncultured Hyphomicrobiaceae bacterium
ACGTTGGCGATGATCAGCCCGTATGCGCCGGAAGAAAAACAGGCACTTCTGGAAGCACCAGACCTGAAGTCGCGATCCGATATTCTGATTGCGCTTGCCGAAATGGAAATGATGGCGGGAGGCACAGAGCCAGGATCGACACTACAATGAACGACGCACCAGAACAGCAAGACGAACAGCACCAGGCTGTCGATCCACGGTTGCTCGAAATCCTCGTTTGCCCGTTGACCAAAACCACGTTGCACTATGACCGGGATGCCAATGAGCTTGTCAGCAAGGCTGCGAATCTTGCGTTCCCGATCCGTGACGGTGTGCCAATCATGCTGATCGACGAAGCACGGGATCTGGACACGCCCCATACGGCTTGAACAGTGGCTACGTGGTGCCCTCAGCCAGTCGCGCCAATGGCTTTTCGTTGATGGGCCAGTGGACGAGAGCGGCCAAGACGCCAAGTACGATACCCGCATACCATATGGGATCATACGAGCCAGTCGTGTCGTGGAGATATCCTCCGAGAAACACACCCAGGAAACTGCCGATCTGGTGGCTAAGGAATACGACACCGAAGAGCGTTGCCATGTAACGCACACCAAAAACCTGCGCCACAATGCCGGTGGTCAACGGCACGGTTGAAAGCCAGAGGAGCCCCATGACCGCTGAAAATATGTAAAGCGTGAGTGTAGTCTTTGGTGCGGCAAGTAACACTGCGATCGCGATGGCGCGGAGCAAATAAATTGCGCTGAGACTGATATGTTTCGGATAACGTTGACCGATGGCCCCGGATCCCAACGAGCCGACGATGTTGAACAATCCAATCAACGACAGACAATAGGCGCCCACTTCCGGACCCAACCCAAGGTCCCTGACATATGCGGGCATATGCACCGTGATGAAGGCAACATGGAAGCCGCAAACGAAGAAACCGATAGTCAGAAGAATGTAACCCTGATGACTCAGAGCTTCCCGCAACGCCTGACCGATGGTCTGCTCGGCTGCTGCGACGCCACTTGCTGCGCCCTTGTCGTTTGGCAAGGCCATTGCGAAGGGGATAATGAGCATCGCAACGCCAACGAAAATCCAGAGTGCCTGCTGCCAGCCATAGTTACTGATGAACTGCTGACTAATCGGAGAAAAAATAACCTGTCCGAACGACCCGGCGGCTGTCCCAAGGCCCAGTGCTAGTGAACGGCGTTCCGGACCGACAACTCTGGCCATGGCGGCCAGTGCAAGGGTGAATGCGGTGAACGCCACACCGACACCTGTCAAAACGCCTGCAAAGAGATGGAACATGGTCGTGGTGTCGGCCGTTGCCATGCCCCAGATACCCGCGGCGTAAATCATTGCTCCAAGCGCGATAACCCGGGCCGGACCAAACCGGTCTGCCAGTGCCCCTGCGAACGGTAATCCCAGACCCCAGCACAGGTTTTGCGTCGCAAGCGCAAGCGAGAACGTGCTGCGGGACCAGTTCCGCATCTCGGTGATCGGTTCAAGGAAGAGGCCAAATGACGAACGCAATCCGAAGCCAATGACCGCGATCATGCAGGCTGCGAAGATCACGAACATTACAAAGCCCGTGCGCGGGGACTGTTCTTGCGTGGCTGCTGTCATTGGACCAGTTCCGATCAGATCTCTGCGGGGGCGAGGGCCAACCCCGTGTCGTCCACCGCAGCGTTGTTCAAGGGACGCATCAGCGATGGAACGGCGTCGCCCGTCAAGCCTGCTGCTTCACGCACGAAGAATGATTTCAGGCGATCCGATCGGCCGACCGCTTCCAGTCCGGCGTCGCGGATCGATCGCACCAGCGGATTGGTATTGGAGAAAAGGCGGTTGATCGCGTCGAAAGCAAGGGCAGATGTACCAGCATCAAAATTGCGCCATTGGGCGTATTGCGCGAGTGTTTCCGCGTTGCCCGGATCAATGCCAAGCGCAACAGCATCGGCCAGTGTATCGGTCAGCGCAGCAATATCGCGGATTGCGAGATTCAGGCCCTGACCGGCAATCGGGTGGACCGTGCGAGCCGCTTCACCGACCAGCGCAAGGCGCGGCGCAACAAGATCGCGCGCGAGTTGGAGGCGCAACGGCCATGATGCGCGCGGACCATCAAGTGTGATGTTACCCAAACGGGTGCCGAAACGGTCCGAGAGGATTTCCAGGAATGCGTCATCGTTGCATTTCATGATCTGCGCTGCGGTGTCGGATGCTTCCGACCAGACGATGGATGAGCGGTTGCCAGGCAGCGGAAGAATGGCAAAAGGGCCAGCGGGGAGAAAATGTTGCGTTGCCGTGGCGTTGTGTGGGCGATCGTGACGCACGGTCGTGACAATTCCCGTCTGCTTGTACGCCCAGCCGGTGGTCTTGATGCCAGCAAGACGGCGCAATGGGGAATGACCTCCATCTGCAGCGATCACAAGCCCGCCGTGAACAGCGGTGTCAGCGCCATCCAGCGTTATCCGTACCTGAGCGGCGTCGGTCTCCAGTCCTCTGACAGATGCTGCCGGACAGATCTTGATCTGCTCATCATTTGCTACAGCCCCATGGAGTGCTGCCCGCAAGTCGTTGTTCTCGACAATCCAAGAAGCCGCCAGAGACGTGTCGTCGCCTCCGTCGACCGTGTTTTCGTAGCTCAGCATGATCTGGCGCAGCGGGGAGTCGCCAATCGGGTCCGTGATATCGATGTGCTCGACCGGTTGCGCTTTCGCGGCGAGGTCCTGCCACACGCCAAGGCGGTGCAACGCGTTCACAGTACCGGCGGAGAGTGCCGACGCACGGATATCAGCAACATGCGTATTCCATGGGTTGCGGTCCAATAGTCCGATACTGAGATGCGCGCCGAGTCGGTGCGAGAGCGCGAGGGCCATTGTGAGGCCCGTATAGCCAGCGCCAACAACCAGAATATCAAAACGAGTGTACTGCATTCCTGCCATATGGGCTCTCGCAGGTCGGACGGGTTGACTTCACTGCCTGTGGTGCGCTCTTTCGCGAATGCCCGATACGCTCAATCAGGATCCAGACATGCCCCGCCCGGTCGACGAGACGATGACGAAGCAGCCCATGGCGCTTGCCGAATTGCTGGGAACACTGGATCTGGAGCGGTTGGAGGTCAACTTGTTCCGTGGCCGCAGCCCTGATGTGGGATGGCAGCGCGTCTATGGCGGCCAAGTCATCGGACAGGCTTTGGTGGCAGCCTGCCGGACGGTCGAGACAGACCGGATGGCGCATTCGCTACACGGCTACTTCATGCGGCCCGGCGATCCGAGCGTTCCGATCATCTACGAGGTTGAGCGTATCCGGGACGGGCGCAGTTTTCTGACCCGGCGTGTTGTGGCCTTGCAGCACGGGCACGCGATCTTCTCGATGTCCGTATCCTTTCACAAGGCCGAGGACGGGTACGATCATCAGATCGATCTCCCTGAAGACCTCCCGATGCCTGAAGATCTGCCAAGTGAAAAGGCGCTGATTGAGAAATTCAGCGACCACATGCCGGCGAATATACGCACTTACTGGGAGCGCGAGCGGCCCATCGAGATGCGATTGACAGACATCTCACGTTATTTGTCGCGCGCAGATCGCAAGCCGCAACAGTTCGTCTGGATTCGCGCGAACGGGAAACTTCCGGATGATCTGCCATTGCACCAGTGCATCTTGGCGTACGCGTCGGACTTCACATTGCTCGACACGACGTTGATCGCGCATGGCAAACTGATCTTCGACAAGGACCTCCAACTCGCCAGCCTGGACCACGCGCTTTGGTTCCATCGACCGTTCAAGGCTGACGAATGGCTGCTCTATCAGCAGGACAGTCCTTCGGCCTTCGGAGCCCGCGGCTTCTGTCGTGGCTCGGTGTACACGCGCGACGGCGTTTTGGTTGCTTCCGTAGCTCAGGAAGGGTTGGTTCGACTACGGAAGGACGCTTGATACGATACTGCCTATTTTTCAACCATCGATATTGATATGCTACTTATTTGTGCAATTCTTGCTTTGCCAAAATAAACCCTTCAATCACTTCGCTTATTTTTATTTAATAAAATCAAACGATTAGACTCTTTTTTAAATCTTGGCATACGCCTTGAGACTCATCCCCTGATCGCGCGGTCGAAAGGCCCGTGGCACGTCTGAACAACAGGGGACGACATATGAAACTCGTGATGGCGGTGATCAAACCGCCCAAACTTGACGATGTCCGTGCGGCACTCACCGATCTCGGCGTGACCGGCATGACCGTGACCGCCGTGAAGGGGTACGGACGGCAGAAGGGCCAGACGGAAATCTACCGCGGTGCCGAGTACGACATCAATTTCATCCCAAAGATCAAAGTGGAGGCCGTCGTCGCAGATGACCGGGTCGATGCTGTGATGTCTGCAATCGCAAGCGCGGCGAACACCGGGAAAATTGGCGACGGAAAAATATTCGTCACGCCGATCGAGCAATCGCTGCGCATTCGCACGGGTGAAACAGGCGCTGAAGCGCTTTGAGGTTTTCAACACCATGAACGGGGATACCATGACATCAACACTCTATCGCCTCGCTGTACGGCCAACCGCCGTTACGGCCAGTGCTCTCGCCCTTTTCGCTGCTGCCTCATTGCCGGCACTGGCACAGGATGCGCCTATGGCTGTGCCACGCGACTCAGCTTTCATTTTCAATACACTGCTGTTCATCATTGGCGGGTTTCTGGTCATGTGGATGGCAGCCGGTTTTGCCATGCTCGAAGCCGGGATGGTGCGGACCAAAAATGTCTCGATGCAATGCACCAAAAATATTGCGCTCTACTCGATCTCGGGCCTGATGTTCTGGTTGGTCGGATACAGCCTGATGTATCCAGGTGACGGCAACTGGATCATGCAGGACGTCGTCGGCAAGATATCACCTTACCCGACGCAAGCTGTCGGTGCCGGCATCGATCAGGGCACTTACTCGGTTGCGTCGGACTGGTTTTTCCAGATGGTGTTCTGCGCTGCGACAGCCTCGATCGTGTCGGGTACCATCGCTGAACGTGTGAAACTCTGGCCGTTCCTGATTTTCGTCGCGGTCCTCACCGGGATCATCTACCCGATCCAGGGGTCCTGGGAATGGGGCACGGGATTTCTTGACGATCTGGGCTTCTCGGACTTCGCAGGCTCGACGCTCGTGCACTCAACAGGCGGCTGGGCCGCACTCGCCGGTGCCATCTTCGTGGGGGCACGCATCGGCAAGTACGGTTCTGATGGTCGGGTCAATCCGCTTCCAGGCTCAAGCATGCCACTGGCAACGCTTGGGACATTCATCCTGTGGCTTGGCTGGTTCGGTTTCAACGGCGCATCGCAGCTTGCGATGGGTACGATTGGTGATGTTTCCGACGTATCCCGCATCTTCGTGAACACGAACATGGCTGCGGCCGGTGGCGTGATGACTGCACTCATCCTGACGCAACTGTTCTACGGCAAAGTCGATCTGACTATGGCCCTGAACGGCGCCCTGGCCGGTTTGGTCTCGATTACTGCTGAACCGTTACAGCCTGAAGTCTGGCAATCGGTTGCCATTGGTTCGATCGGTGGCGTGATCGTTGTGTTCACAGTGCCACTACTCGACAAGCTCAAGATCGATGATGTTGTGGGCGCTATCCCGGTCCATCTTTTTGCTGGCATCTGGGGCACCATGGTTGTTCCCGTCACAAACAGTGACGCGACATTTGCCGCCCAGTTCATCGGCGTCGCATCAGTCGGCATTTTTGTGTTTGTTACCAGTGCCGTGCTCTGGGGCATTCTCAAAATGACGATCGGACTGCGCCCCACTGAGGAAGAAGAAGTGATGGGCCTCGATCTCGTGGATATCGGTGTTGAAGCCTATCCGGAGTTCGGAAGCGGCAGCCAGAGGATCTAGGTTCCTGAACTGTCTACGGGTTTTCTGATCCGCTATCGAAGGAAGGCTCCGGCGCACCCCATTCGCTGGAGCCTTTCACCTGTCTCTTTGATTATATTTTGGGCAACAACCATCACTGCTGACTATATTTTAATCGGTGTTCAGTTTTTGTGGCACAGCTTTTTTCATAACCTGCTGAAATTTCAATCGAAAATTCAACAGTTGCTGATGGCACGCGACTTGAGTCCGTCTGATGCTGGCGCGCTTACGAGTTCAGGCGTGAGCGCTGCCGGATCATCAGCCTTTGAATGGGGAGAAGCAATATGGAAGCCGTCGCAACCGGGACGGACGTCTTTTTCGTGCTTGTGGGGGCGATACTGGTCTTCGCCATGCACGCCGGGTTTGCATTTCTGGAGGTCGGCACGGTCCGGCACAAGAACCAGGTCAATGCGCTCGTGAAAATCATGGTCGACTTTGCAATTTCGACCACCGCCTATTTTTTCATCGGCTACACGGTCGCTTACGGTACGACGTTCTTTGCCAATGCTGCGATCCTTGGCGGCGGGGGAGAGGCGTTCGAGCCACAGGGCCTGACGCTGGTAAAATTCTTCTTTCTGACGACGTTTGCTGCGGCCATTCCAGCTATCATTTCTGGCGGCATCGCAGAGCGGGCAAAGTTCTGGCCGCAATGTGCAGCGACAGCCGCCATCGTCGGTCTCTTCTATCCATTTTTTGAGGGGATCGTGTGGAACGGAAATTTTGGCCTGCAGGACAACTTTTTTGAAGGTGTGCTTGGTGCGAAGTTCCATGACTTTGCCGGCTCGATCGTCGTGCATGCAGTTGGTGGCTGGATCGCCTTCTCTGCCGTTCGCCTCTTGGGTATCCGCATCGGACGGTACAAAGCCGACGGAACAGCGATCGGTATTCCACCATCGTCCATTCCATGGTTGGCGCTTGGCTCCTGGCTGCTGTGCATTGGCTGGTTCGGCTTCAACGTGATGACCGCTGCATCCGTGAAAGACGTCTCGGGACTGATCGCACTGAACTCGCTGATGGCAATGGTCGGCGGCATTCTCGCGGCACTCATCGTGGGCGACAATGATCCGGGCTTCATCCACAACGGTGCACTGGCCGGACTGGTCGCCGTGTGCGCCGGGTCCGACATCATGCACCCCGTTGGCTCGTTCATCGTCGGTGGCGTTGCCGGGGCCTTGTTCGTCGTCGTGTTTGGTCTTTGCCACAACAAATGGAAGATCGACGACGTGCTTGGCGTGTGGCCCCTCCATGGACTCTGCGGTCTTTGGGGCGGTGTTGCTGCTGGCATCTTCGGTCTTGAGGCTTTTGGTGGCCTGGGTGGTGTCACGTTCCTGTCGCAACTTGTAGGCAGCCTGCTCGGTTGCGCTTACGCCGCAGTGGCCGGGTTGATCGTCTACGGTTTGCTCAAGAACACGATGGGCATTCGTCTCACAGAGGACGAAGAACGCATGGGCGCTGACCTTGCGATTCACAAGATCGGTGCAAACCCCGAAAGCGACATCGTCGGAAGATAACCCCCCTTTGATCTTCCGACGAAGGGAGGGCTGTCCACAAACGTTGGATGGCCCTTCTTTTTTTGCTACATCGTGCGGCGTTCCCCTGCCATCCATTTCTGCTTGAAAGCCGCTCATGTCCCTCGCCAGCCAGTCTGTCATCCAGTCACCATGGGATGGAATTCGTGCACTTCTTGGAACCACGGAACCGGGGGACACGCCGATCGATTTGACAATCGGGGAACCGCGGCATCCGATGCCCGACTTCCTGATGGCGACCATGGCGGAGGCGGCGTCCGGGTTTGGGCAATACCCACCCATCCGTGGCACGGACGCGCTGCGCACTGCGATTTCCAGCTGGATCAAACGGCGCTATGACGTCGTGGTGGATCCCGATGCCTCTATCCTGGCGCTGAACGGATCGCGGGAGGGGCTTTATTCTGCAGTGGTACCTGCCGTGGAACGACGGAGCGACATCGAACGACCGGCTGTTCTTGTTCCGAACCCGTTTTATCAGTGCTACGCAGCCGCAGCTATTGCAGCAGGAACCGAGCCCGTATTCCTTCCTGCGCTTCGGGATACAAATTTCCTGCCCTGCCTGGACACACTTGAAGCAAACACACTTTTGCTTGAGCGAACCGTCGCCTTCTATCTTTGCTCTCCTGCAAACCCGCAGGGCACGCTTGCTGATGTCGCTTATATCGAACGGGCATTAAATCTAGCGCGACGATACAATTTTATCCTCTTCGCTGACGAGTGCTATTCGGAAATTTATGATTCTGCACCACCAGCCGGGGGACTGGAAACAGCGTTGAAGAAGACCGGGTCACTGGAGAACCTGATCGTATTCAACTCTTTGTCGAAACGCTCCAATCTCCCAGGCTTGCGATCCGGGTTTTGCGCGGGTGATCCGGATTTCATCGAACACTTTGCACGTTTCCGGAACGTCACCTGCCCCCAGGTGCCAACGCCCATTCAACATGCATCAGCTGCGCTCTGGTCCGATGAGGTGCACGTTGAGGCCAACCGAGCGCTTTATAGAGCGAAATTCGATGCATCGGATCGGATCATCGGGCAACGCTACGGTTATCAACGTCCAGGTGGAGCGTTCTTCCTCTGGCTCGATATGGCACAATTCGGGGGATCAGAGGCGGCGGCGGTAACACTCTGGAAAGGATGTGGTGTCAAAGTTCTGCCTGGCGCCTATCTCTGCCACAGGTCTGTCGAAGGGCCCGATCCAGGATCGGACTTCATTCGACTGGCGCTTGTGCACGACATTGATGTCACAGAGGCTGCGCTTACGCGTTTGGTAACACAGTTGAGTTGAACCGTCTGACATGTCACTGCGCCACGAAAGCCTCCCGCGCCAAGGGTTTCTGCCCCATGCGGTCGAAGCGTTGCTGCGCACATGGTCTTATCGCGCTGCCGGACTTGGCCTTGGTGCCCTTGCCCTCTTCTTCTGGATCGCACTGCTCACCTGGCGGACCCACACCGTTGGTATGCTCGATACTGAGAGTGGCAATGCGTTCGGTCCGATTGGCAGCATCCTGTCAGATCTAATGATCCAGGGATTGGGGCTCGCGTCCGTCGTCGCAATTCTACCACTGATGTTCTTTGCGGGAGAACTCTTTCAGAAAGAACGCGTCAGCCTTCTGAGCGCACGGCTGGTGTTCTGGCCAACCAGCATCATTTTGATCGCCGGGGGTTTTGCCGCACTGCCGACCGTGGCTGCCTGGCCGTTGCAGCATAGCTTTGGCGGGCTTGTCGGTGATTTTCTCTACACCTTCACACGCCAGATTCTTGACACCGTGGAGCCATCGCTCGGTGGGTTCATTGCTGGTGTTCTTCTGCTTGCTGCCGGATTCGCTCTGCTGTTTCGCGCGTTGAACCTGATGCCTCGGGATCTGCTGTTGCTGCTCGAATTCGAACCACGCATTTCACGCGAGGTCGCCGAGCGACCCAAGCGCAAACGGTTCGGTGGTTTGTTCGGACGGAAACCGCGCCACAACGCCTCAACACCAGCGCCAGTCGTTGCTCCCGAAGTTGCTTACCCACATTCTTCCACTCGCTACCCGGAATCCATGCACGTCGCTGTTGCTCCATCACCTGTCATACATGCGCCCATTGCAACACATGCAGCGCCGGTGGCTGTCGCTCCGGATCTGTTTGACGACGCTGACGATCTGCCACAACTGCTTCGCCGGGATGCGGGCGAACGCGCCGGGATGACCGCACCGCTTCTGTCTACGGATTCACATTCAGACGAGCAGGCCATGGCTGCGCGCTTTGCGCCATCCAACATGCAATTGGAACAACAGCTCACAAACATGCAGGATGCAGCACCTGTCGTCGCGCAACACGCTGATCCTGAACCTGTTCCGTCATCGTACGCGCCCGTTCAACTTTCTTCTGACGCGCCAAAATCGACACTCGCTGCATCGCTTCTCGGTAAAAAGACGCGGCGCACCCCCGCGACGTTCCGGTTGCCTTCGACGAAACTTCTTGCTCGTGGAAAAGCTGCACGCAGCGGCGCTGAGTTCACTCAGAATGTGCTGCGCGGCAATGCCAGTCTGCTTGAAGATGTTCTGGCAGACTTCGGCGTGAAGGGCCAAATCATCAACGTCCACCCCGGACCTGTCGTGACCCGCTATGAGCTGGAACCTGCACGCGGAATCAAAGCTGCGCGTGTTATCGGTCTTGCGGATGATATAGCACGCTCCATGAGCGCACATTCTGCGCGCGTTGCCGTCGTGCCCGGCAAGAACGCGATCGGGATCGAGTTACCCAATGCGCGCCGTGACTCCGTCATGCTCCGCGATCTGCTTGAAGATGACGCGTTCAAGGGCACGGACGGACCGCTTCCCATGGCGATCGGCAAGGCCATCGATGGCACTCCGATCGTGACAGATCTGAGCCGCATGCCGCACTTGCTCGTCGCAGGCACAACCGGATCCGGTAAATCCGTCGGTATCAACGCAATGATCCTGTCGCTGCTCTACCGACATACACCCGATACCTGCCGCTTCATCATGATCGATCCGAAGATGCTGGAGCTGTCCGTTTACAACGGTATCCCACATTTGCTGACGCCTGTCGTAACCGATCCGCAAAAGGCCGTGCTTGCACTGAACTGGGCCGTGCGGGAAATGGAAGAACGCTACAAGCGCATGTCGGAACTTGGGGTCCGCAACATGTCGGCTTACAACGCACGACTTGCGGAAGCCGCGTCACAGAACAAGCCGACAGACCGTGTCGTGAAAACAGGATTCGACCCCGAAACCGGTGAACCTGTTTACGAGAACCGCGCAATCGCACACACACCGATGAGCTATATCGTGGTTGTCATCGACGAAATGGCCGACCTGATGATGACGGCTGGCAAAGACATCGAAGCTGCCATTCAGCGTCTTGCGCAAATGGCACGTGCGGCGGGGATACACCTGATCACCGCCACACAACGCCCTAGCGTGGATGTGATCACGGGTACGGTAAAGGCCAACCTGCCCACCCGGATCAGCTTCAAGGTGACAACAGCCACGGACAGCCGCACCATTCTCGGGCAGCAAGGCGCAGAGCAATTGCTGGGCGCCGGGGACATGTTGTTCAGCCAGGGTGGCGGGCAACTCAGTCGTGTACACGGGCCGTTTGTGTCTGAAGATGAGGTTGAAGCGGTTGTTGCGCACTTGTCCGCGCAAGGAACACCTCAGCATATCGAAGGCATCACGGATGAACCCGTTGGCCCCACAGGTGGCGGCACGTCATCCGGAATGGCGAGTGGTGATGCCAAGAGCGAGCTTTACGACAAGGCTGTCGCCATCGTGCTTCGAGACGGCAAGGCGTCCACGAGCTATGTGCAACGCCGTCTGTCGATTGGCTACAATCGGGCTGCAGATCTGATCGAGCAAATGGAAGCAGCCGGCATTGTCAGCCCGGCAGGACCAACCGGACGTCGAGACATTCTGGCCGAGCGCGTCTAGTCCGTACACGATCTGCGATCTCCAGATGTGTGGACATCACATCACTGTGCCATTTGCTGCGCGTGCAAACCAGACTAAGCTTGCCACCAAGTCGTCTCATTGGTGATCAATCACGATCTGATGTATCTGCGCCTGCTTGAGGCGCGACGCAGCGCGGTTGACGTCAGTTTCCGTGTAATCAGGTTCCAGAACATTGCAGGGGAATTTCATGACACCTTCACTGAAGCATGCGATCGTGGCGCTTGTGCTCCTTGGTGGTTCAAGCCTGAACCCTGCAATGAGTTTGGCACAGGACACGAAAACCAAGACGAATGCTGTGGGGGCCGGTTCTGCTTGGCAGGGCTCCTTGACCGGCGCCACCAGTATCGATGGATCGACATTCGACGACGGGCAGCTGAATGTTATTGAGAGCGTCAACAAGTATTTTAATGATATCAAGCATTTACGTGGTCGCTTCGCACAAATCGATGCGCAGAACCGAACGCTCAAGGGGCGGTTCTATGTGCAGTGGCCCGGCCGCTTTCGGTTTGACTACTCCCGACCTAGCCGTCTGGTGATTTTTTCAGATGGTCGATATCTTCGGATTGAAGACCGTGAGCTCAAAAATTCCGAAACCTACGCGCTGAGCTCGACGCCGTTTCGGATCATACTCGCCAAAACTGTCAACATCCAGCGTGATGCCCGCATTCTTCAAGTGGGGCAAAGTGACAATGAAGTCCTGGTTGCGCTGCGAGACAAGAAAGAAGATACCGGTGTGATCCAGCTCCGTTTTGCCCGCAACGAGAACGATGCGTTGCATTTGAAGTCCTGGACGATCACTGATGCGCAAGGCCTGGATACACGGATTGAGGTGTCCAGTCTTGTCACGGGAAAACCCGCCAACGCAAAACTGTTCAAACCTTCGCCACTCGCGGTGCCGAACTCTGGGGGCGACCGTAACTGATTCACGGGTTGTCAACAGATTGAGCAACCTGACTGGACGTTTATTCTTGCTGTGGTATCGTTGTCGCACTCTTTGAAGTGCATCGCGTATATTCGGCGCAGCCCCCCTTTGCCGAAGTTGCATTTCAAGCGCCGCAATCCCTCATGGCGCTTGCGCACGTCGCGCTATCCTGCGCCCAACCTCCGCTTATTGGTTGGGCGCATTTTTTTTGAATAACTTTCTCACGGAACAAGCTTGTATCCGCCAGTCTCCGTAATCAACAATTCTGCATTCGACGGGTCGGTTTCGATTTTCTGACGCAACCGGTAGATATGCGTTTCCAGCGTATGGGTTGTGACACCCGCATTGTAACCCCAAACCTCATGAAGCAGCACGTCGCGCGTCACGACCTGTTCGCCCGAACGATAAAGGAATTTGAGGATCGAGGTTTCCTTCTCTGTAAGACGCACCTTGCTGCCATCGGGATTGGTCAGCAATTTCGCAGCGGGTTTGAATGTGTATTGGCCGATCGTGAATACGGCGTCTTCACTTTGCTCAAGCTGGCGGAGTTGTGCACGGATGCGTGCAAGAAGAACGGCAAAGCGAAACGGCTTCGTAACGTAATCATTCGCACCCGCATCAAGGCCAAGGATCATATCGGCATCGGAATCCTGTCCCGTCAGCATCACAACCGGCCCCTTGAAGCCGTTTTTACGAAGCAATTTGCAGCACTCTCGGCCATCCATGTCCGGCAAACCGACATCCAGCAGAATGATGTCCA
The DNA here is from genome assembly GCA_937931785.1 of uncultured Hyphomicrobiaceae bacterium. GTDB lineage: Bacteria > Pseudomonadota > Alphaproteobacteria > Rhizobiales > CALHAX01 > CALHAX01. Next base: position 13,048 of record CALHAX010000095.1, read on the forward strand.
CGTGCTCGGATTTTGCAATCTCCTGAGCCATTCCGGCGGTGGGCGCCTGATGAACGACGAATTCCTCGTGAACGCTCAACTGGTCAACCAGTGACTCGCGAAGGTCGTCCTCGTCTTCCACGATCAAGATTGCGCGTGCTGTGCTCATTGGGGGTAAGTCCTCTGTCAGCAGCTCAGAAAGCTGCGCTGATTTCAATCACAATTGACGCCAAGCCATGGCATCGATCACTATACCTGTGAGTGCCATACGAGATATTTTCGATGGAGAATAACACAATGCCGTCAGGAATATTACGTACGCGAACAGCATCGGTTCACTTGTTGTCACAACAATCCACGACCGGGACGCTGCGTTTTGGCCATCTGCAGCTTCCATGTGCAGTGGGCCGCTCCGGTGTGACTGCGTTGAAACACGAAGGGGACGGGGCCAGTCCCAAGGGTACCTGGCGCGTGGAGCAGCTGTTCTATCGCGCAGATCGTGTGCAACGCCCCAGGACACAACTACCGATCAGGGCCATGACCCGGCGCGATGCCTGGTGCGATATCGCTGGTGATCGAAATTACAACAGGCTTGTGGCGATTCCATATCCGGTGATTGATGAGCAACTCTGGCGGGAGGATCATCTGTACGATGTTGTCGGCGTGCTCAGCTACAACCGCGTCCCACGCGTACAATGGGCCGGGAGTGCTATTTTTCTCCACGGTGCGCGACCTGGATATCTGCCGACAGCCGGTTGCGTCGCACTGTCCATGCCAGATCTAATCCGGCTCGTCCAATACGAGCCGGGGGTGCAGGCGATCCGGTTTGGATGATCGTTATTGTCAGCGAACGCGACGCGGGTTCATGTAGAGATCAACCTCCTGCGACTCCAGTTTTGGAATCACATCTCCGCCGTGCATTTCGCCGACGAGATCTTGAATATGATGGCGGCAGTCGTCATTGAACCGCAACATCGCGCAGAAGAGTTGAAGAACAGTCTTGAGGACCTTGCAAGAATGTTCCTTCTCGATCCAGCAGACCCACTTGCCACCGATGTTGATCACGCGGCCATTCAGCTTGCCAATTCGGCGATCGTGTTCGTCATAAACCGTATAATCATCGCCAATGGAGATCCAGTTGCGCCGGACACGGTAGAAGCAGGGCTTCTTATCACGGAGAATAAAGAAGGAAAAACTCTCCGGCGTTCCGACCCATTTGTAAGCTGATCGCTCCACCTGCACGAGTTGATCGTGACCCGAAATGTTTACGCTATATGCCGGAACCGGGAACCCGCCAGCCCCATGCGTCAGCTGGACACTGCGCCCCAACATCAGATCGAGTGTTCCGCGCCAATTCAGGTTGTCTGTGAAGTGTTTGATAACGAGACGACGGTCCATCCCCTCGTTATCTTCCCAAAGCCCCTTGCGGTAGGCGAGCAGGTTCGTGCGTTCGCCATTTTCCTTCACTTCCGCAAAGATATCCATGTCCGTCGTGAACTGGCGGGACTTCGCACGATTGCGACTGTGCTGGTAGATTCCAATTTCAGCGGAGTTCAGATTGGTCACCCACAGGTTGACCTCAAACTCTTCATACGCAGTCTTTACGCCGCGTGGATTGGTGCGCGAGGTTTCTTCTTCAGCGTATGTCCCGTCGTCTTCGGCACGGTCGCTGGCCTTCACTGGTTTCTTCGCCATTTCGTTCCCCGATTGCTGACAGGATTGAACCGAATCAATTCGGGTCAGACTAGCAAACATGATGACCGGGTTCGGCCCACGGCTTACCGATCATCCACAGGCAAAGTCATTATCCACCAACAGGTTTTGTACGCGCGCCAAAAATTGCGGAACCCACACGAACATGCGTGGCACCAAACTGGATGGCCGTTTTGAAGTCGCTGCTCATACCCATTGAAAGCCCCTCAAGGCCGTTACGTTTCGCAAGCGTTGCGAGAAACCCGAAGTGAACGGCCGGCTCGTCTTCTACGGGCGGGATGCACATCAGCCCCTTTACATCAAGCTTGAGCTCGTCCCGACACAGTTTGAGGAAATCGTCGATATCTTCGGGCAACACGCCTGCCTTCTGCGCTTCTGCGCCCGTGTTGACCTGAATGAATACAGGCAGATGTCGATCCGTCCGACCCATCTCTGCGGCCAGAGCCTTTGCGATCTTGGGACGATCGACGGTGTGAATGACATCGAACAAGGCCACAGCCTCCTGCGTCTTGTTGGACTGAAGCGGGCCAATGAGATGCAGTTCTATACCAGCATATTGCTCGCGTAGAGCTGGCCATTTCCCAGCGGATTCCTGCACCCGGTTTTCGCCGAATACCCGCTGACCTGCGTCAAGCACAGGACGGATCGCGTCTGCATCAAATGTCTTGCTGACGGCGATCAGGTTGACAGAACGCGGTGCACGATCTGTGTCCTTCGCTGCCTTTGTGAGTTGCGCCTGCACGGCGCTCAAGTGTTCAGCTGCTTCAGACATATCGGCCAATCATGGTTGTGCGGGTTGACGCTTGCGGCTCAATGGGGACTATGCGCGCCAACACGCGCATGGAGCGCACGAGATAGCGTCGAGCACCACTCATGACAACCGAACGATACAATGCTCCGGATCGGGAGCGACACTGGCAATCCGTATGGGACGAAGCGCAAACCTTCGTTGCGACCGAGGACTACGATCGTCCGAAGTACTACGTGCTTGAGATGTTCCCGTATCCGTCTGGACGAATCCACATGGGCCACGTGCGAAACTACGCCATGGGCGACGTGGTGGCCCGGTACAAGCGCGCCAAGGGCTTCAACGTGCTGCATCCCATGGGATGGGACGCGTTCGGCATGCCGGCGGAAAATGCCGCGATGGAGCGGCAGACGCACCCAGGCAAATGGACATACGAAAACATCGCAGTGATGCGAGACCAGCTCAAGTCCATGGGGCTTTCATTGGACTGGTCACGTGAATTCGCAACCTGCGATCCGGAATACTACGCGCAGCAGCAGGCGCTGTTTCTGGATTTCCTGGACAAGGGTCTGGCTTATCGCAAGAGCGCGATGGTGAACTGGGACCCGGTCGATAACACCGTGCTCGCGAACGAGCAGGTGATTGACGGCAAGGGTTGGCGGTCGGGCGCAGAGGTCGAGAAGCGCGAGCTAACGCAGTGGTTCTTCAAGATCACGGAATATGCCGACGACCTGCTGGAGACGCTGGAGACGCTGGAGCGCTGGCCCGAAAAGGTTCGCGTGATGCAGGCGAACTGGATCGGGCGGTCCGAAGGACTTGAGATGTCCTGGGAGCTGCGTGGTGACGCGCGACCTGCGGATCATGAGCAATTGACGGTCTTTACGACCCGTCACGATACGATCTTTGGCGCCAGTTTCATGGCGATTTCGGCAGAGCATCCGCTTGCATCTGCCGTAGCAGTCAATGATCCGGATTGCGCAGCTTTCATAGAGGAGTGCCGCAAGGGTGGCACGACTGAAGAAGAGATCGAGCGCGCCGAGAAGAAGGGCTACAACACCGGCATCACAGCCGTACATCCGTTTGATCCCGACTTGGAAGTCCCGGTCTACATCGCAAATTTCGTCTTGATGGGCTACGGTACGGGGGCGGTGTTTGGTTGTCCTGCGCATGATCAGCGCGACCTGGACTTTGCCCGGAAGTACGGATTGCAGGTGACCCCTGTTGTGGTGCCGAGCGATCAGGATGCAGCCACGTTCGATGTCGGCAATGAGGCCTATGTGGGGCCGGGGAAACTTGCGAACTCCCGTTTCCTTGACGGTATGACGATTGAGGACGGCAAGACCGAGATTGCCGACCGGATCGAACTAGATGACCGTGGCGTGCGGAAGGTGAACTATCGCCTGCGCGACTGGGGCGTTTCACGACAGCGGTATTGGGGCTGCCCGATCCCCGTGATCCACTGTGAGGACTGCGGCGTCCTTCCTGTGCCCAAGGCCGACCTGCCAGTAAAGCTGCCAGATGATGTTTCGTTTGCCGAGCCAGGTAACCCACTTGAACGTCATCCAACATGGAAGACTGTTGCCTGCCCGTCCTGCGGGAAGGATGCACGGCGTGAAACCGACACGTTCGACACGTTCGTTGACTCCTCCTGGTATTTTGCGCGGTTCTGTTCGCCGCGTGCTGAAAATCCAGTTGATCCCAAAGCTGCCAACTACTGGCTGGCCGTGGACCAGTACATTGGTGGGATCGAGCACGCGATCCTGCACCTGCTGTACTCACGCTTCTTCACGCGGGCAATGCAGGAAACCGGTCACCTTGGCCTCAAGGAACCATTCGCCGGTCTGTTCACACAGGGCATGGTGAACCATGAAACCTACGGCACGAAGGAAACGGGCTGGTACGCCCCGAGCGATGTGCGCATCGAGGGCGAGGGTGACGCACGCAAAGCGACGCTGATCAACAGCGGCACAGAAGTGCCGATCGGCGGCGTGGAAAAGATGTCAAAGTCGAAGCGGAACACGATCGATCCAACGGACATCATGCAGCACTATGGCGCCGACGTAGCCCGATGGTTCATGCTGTCAGACTCTCCGCCTGAGCGAGACGTACAGTGGACCGAGGCTGGGGTTGAAGGGGCCTGGCGCTTCCAACAGCGAATCTGGCGCGTCATGAACGAGGCGTCAAACCTGGTGGGGGTTGCGGATGACAGCGCTCCCACGACTTTCAGTGAAGCGGCGATGGCGTTGCACAAATCTGCACACAAGGCAGTGCATCTGGTGGCAGAGGCTGTTGAGTCCCTGCGATTCAACCGTGCCGTCGCCCATATCTACGAGTTCACCAATACGCTGACCGATGCCCTCAAGAAGCAACCTGCAGACGATGCATCCTTCGCCTGGGCCATGAAAGAGGGCGTTTCGTTTCTCGTTCAGATGCTCGGGCCAATGATGCCGCATATCGCGGAAGAGTGCTGGGCGCGACTTGGTTACAACACTTTGCTGGCGGAAACGGACTGGCCGACGGTTGATCCGGCGTTGCTCGTTGACGATCTGATCACCATCGCCGTACAAGTGAACGGTAAAAGACGCGATGAGCTTGAAATCAGCCGCGATGCTGATAACGCCACTGTCGAATCGGCGGCGCTCAAACTTGACGCGATTGTCCGGGCCCTTGAAGGCCGCGCGCCCAAAAAGGTGATCGTGGTCCCGCAAAGGATTGTGAATGTCGTCGCGTAACGCACCATCGCTGAACCACACCACGCTTATACGCCGCACCGTTGCAGCGGCAGCATGTGCATGTGTTGGTCTTTTCGCTGTGGGTTGTGGCGGCAGTGGCTTCCAGCCACTTCACGGCGCGACGGCGAGTGGTGGCCATCTTTCGTCGACACTCGCGAGTGTGGACATTACGCCGATCCCTGGTCGGGTTGGTCAGCAGCTTCGGAATGAACTTTTGTTCCAGACGCAAGGGGGCAGCGGGGCAGCAGGTTCTGAATACGAACTGCAAATTGCCATCCGTGAGAGTGTGCGGCAGATCATTGTTCAGCGCGATGGTGACTCACAGGGTGAAGCTTATCGGGTAACGTCGGAATTCAAGCTGATCAGTAATGCTGACAAAACAGTCGTACTGACGGGTAGTAATCATGCTCAGGCCGCTTATCGCAAGTTCGACTCGATCTACGCCAATTTGCGCGCACGCCGTGATGCCGAAAATCGCGCTGCCAAAGACTCAGCACGTGCGATTTCCACGCGCATCGCAGCCTTCCTCTCCCGTGCGTCCTGATCGACACGTTGTTGCCTGACCGAGGCCCTGTCCATTGGTAGCCATCAAAGCCGGACAAGTTTCATCGACCGTGAACCGTCCACCTGATGGGACGCAGGCCTTTCTCGTTTATGGTCCTGATACAGGGTTGGTGCATGAGACTGGCAAGAAGCTAGCCGACAAGCTTGCCTCTGCGACTGATGAGCCTGGCGATATTCTGCGGCTTGATGAAACAGATCTGGACTCTGATCCTGACAGGTTGCCCGTCGAGCTTCGCACCGTGTCCATGTTTGGTGGCGCAAAGATCATTCGATTGCGGTTTGGACCAAAGATCAATCCCGATGTACTTGCCGATTTTCTGAACGGGGAACCGATTGAAGGTCGTCTGATCGTCGAAGCCGGAGACCTGAAAAAAACTGCTAAACTTCGCAAATTGTTCGAAGCCTCAAAATGTGCCGCAGCGCTCCCTTGCTATAGCGACACCAGTCGAGGACTTGAAAGTCTCGTCGACGATGTTCTGAACGAGGCCGGGCTACAAATTTCGCCAGACGCCAAGGGGATCCTCGTCTCCCTGCTCGGGGCGGATCGCGGACTGTCCCGCAACGAGATTGAAAAACTTGCACTCTACGCCGCTGATCAGGAGCGAATCTCTGCAGACGATGTCCGCGCTGTCGTCGGCGACGCATCAGAGATGGCGCTTGACCGGATCGTTCGTGCAGCATTTACCGGAAATGCCGGTGCAGCAGTACACGAATACGATCGCGCAGTCGGAGCAGGCCAAGCAGCCCAAAGTGTTCTGCTCGCACTGCAACGCCACGTGATGCGACTCTATCGGTTTCGCACGGCCAGCGATGCAGGCCGCTCAACGGATCAGGCGATGCGTTTGTTACGACCACCGGTGTTCGGCCAGGATCGTGACGTATTTCTCAGGCAGGCCAATTCCTGGAGTGCTCACCGGTTGGCCGCATTGCAGACTGCTGTCGGGAGAACGATCCGAAACGGACGCACAGATGCACGGCTTGAGTCCGCGGAGACGGAAAGATTACTTTTACTGATTGGGCAATCTGCGCGTCGATAGGTTCTATCCAGCACCCAACAGTCGATTGCGGATGTATTCCAGTTGATCGAAGTTCCCGTACTGAATCGACAGCATTCCTGTTTCACCTGATCCAGCCTTGATATCGATTTTCAGACCAAGCGCTTCAGCCAGTTCCTTTTCAACCGCTCGCGTGTCGGCGTCCTTTTCCCGCTTTGCCTGACGTGTGCTACCCGTGCGGCCTGCCTTGGCCTGCATCAGCGTTTCCACGTCGCGGACGCTGAGGTCTTTGGCAACGATCGTTTCCGCAAGCTTTTCTGCGTCCGGTCGTCCAATCAGAGGCCGCGCGTGTCCGGCCGAAATCCGACCATCACGAACGAATTCAAGCACCTTTTCAGGTAACTTCAGAAGACGAATTGTATTGGCAAGGTGACTGCGGCTCTTACCGATGACCTGAGCCAGATCTTCCTGTGTGTAGTTGTACCGCTCCATCAGTTCGGCGTAGCCGTTGGCCTCTTCCACGACATTCAGATCTGCACGCTGAACGTTCTCGATTATGGCAAGTTCAAGCACTTCGCGGTCGGACAGATTGCGGACAATAACCGGGATCGTGTGGAGATTTGCCAGTTGCGATGCGCGCCAGCGCCGCTCGCCAGCGACAATCTCGTAACCTTCACCCTGTGCTTCCGAAGGACGGACCAGGAGGGGTTGTACGAGACCTTTTTCCTTGATGGAGGCGGATAGTTCCACAAGTTCCGTTTGTGGAAACGTACGACGCGGGTTCAAGGGGCTTGGGCGAACCTGATCAATGGGGACGACTCGCTGTTCGCCTTCCGGCGGCAGACTTTCGACCGCATTTGCCGGCTCTCCAATCAGCGACGCAAGGCCCCGGCCCAGTCGTCCATTTTGTGCGGTTGCTACCATCTCTTGTCCCCTGTGCCGCGCGTCTTTATCTCTTGCTTGAATGTCTACGCTGCTGTGAGTTGACGTTCCCGCTCGATTATTTCTCCCGCAAGCCGGATATAGGCTTGACTCCCAGTCGACTTATGATCGTAGAGCAGGATGGGTTTGCCGTGTGATGGTGCTTCTGCAATCCGCACGTTTCGAGGTATCACGGCGCTATAGACTTTCTGACCGAAGAACCGGCGAACCTCTGTTGCAACTTCCTCAGAGAAATTCGTGCGGGCGTCATGCATCGTCAAAACAACGCCCTGAATGTCAAGACGCGGATTCAATGTCGCCCGCACGCCCTCGATGGTTTCCCTCAGCTGGGAGATCCCCTCCAGCGCAAAGAACTCGCACTGCACGGGCACAAGTACAGAGTGTGCGGCCACAAGTGCGTTGAGCGTCAGCGCGTTCAAGGAGGGTGGACAATCGATCAGGATATAGCTGATGGGTTTTTCGGACGTGTTCGCGTTCTGCTCCGCCATCAAAACGTTAATGGCATCGCGGAGGCGAAAATTCCTGTCTTGCTCGTGCAGGATTGCACTCTCGAGGCCGACCAGATCCGAGTTGGCTGTAACAATTGACAAACCTGGAACTGCCGTGGGCAATGCAGCCTGGGACAGCGAGACACCTCCCGCCAATATATCGTACATTGTCTGCGTTCTGTTCAACTCGGGAATGCCGAGGCCTGTACTCGCATTGCCTTGTGGATCAAGATCCAGCACGAGCACACGCTCCCCTATTGCTGCAAGCGCGGTTCCCAGATTGATGGCAGTCGTCGTTTTACCGACTCCTCCCTTCTGGTTCGCAACAGCCAGAACGCGAATCTCACCACGTGGCGTTGGCACGCCCCCGGGTTGCATATGCCCTTGATGTGAAGTCATCACGCCTCATTCCCTTCCTGATCGGAGGTCTCCCCTCAGCGGGGATGTAACGAACGCACGTCGACAATCGTACTGCCAGCCTGACTTACGCTATCGTGACGGGTCGCTTCGAAAACCCAGTCTTGTTCGGCTGTGGCAATCTCTGCCTCGACGCCGCGCCCCTTCATAAACAAGGCTCTCGCGCCGGACGCCAATACTGGATGACTGTACTGGAAAAGTTGCGAGAGCGGCGCTAGGGCACGTGCCGTTACGATGTCCACACCAACGATCCTACTTTGCACCACCGGACTTTCAATTCGCTCTGACAGTATTTCCACAGGGGCGCCTGTCTGACGTTTCACATCGCGCAGAAAAGCGGTCTTTTTCCGATTGCTTTCGACGAGATAGACTTTTGCGTGTGGATGATCTGACAGCAGAATTGCAATCACCAGGCCTGGCAAACCGGCACCTGAGCCAAAGTCAGCCCAAATACGTGCCTCCGGCGCCAAACGAATCAATTGCGCGCAGTCTACAATATGGCGCGACCAGAGGTTGGCGATGGTATCGGGCGCAACGAGATTGATCGACTTCTGCCAATGACGCAGCGCATCTGCATATCGGTCCAGATGAACCATTGTTTCACGTGAAACATCAAGGGTTTCTGAAAGATAGGCACGTGGCTCCATCAGGCAGATGCCTTGTGATTGTCCAATGTGCGCTTGAATTTCCGGACACTCGCAATGACGAGCATGATCGCAGCGGGAGTAATGCCATCAAGACGACGGGTCTGTGCGATGGTCGTTGGCTGTGCCGCAATCAGCTTTTCACGCATCTCGTTTGAGAGGCTTAGAACACTGGAAAAATCAAAATCAGCGGGAATGGCCAGTTGTTCGTCTCTCTGCAACGCAGCCACATCTGCGTCCTGGCGTTCTACGTACACCGCGTATCGGGCATCCACTTCAATCTGACCGGCGATGACCGGATCTACCTCGGCAATCTCGGGCCAGACAGCTGCGAGCCGGTTGATATCGATGCCAGTGAACGAAAGAAGCTGCCACGCACTCCGGCGCCGTCCATCCTTGTTCAATGTCAAACCATGCTCTGCAGCTTCATTTGGCGTGAGCGTCAGTTGATGAAGACGTTCTGTTGCGTGTGAGAGCATTGACTGTTTGGTGCGGAATCTATTTTTGCGGTCTCCCGACACGCAATCCAGTTCCATCGCAGCCGGTGTCAACCGCTGGTCTGCATTGTCCGCGCGCAGCCGAAGCCGGTACTCTGCACGCGATGTGAACATGCGATACGGCTCAGCGACACCACGTGTGATCAGATCATCGACCATGACACCCATATACCCTTCCGAGCGGGATACAGTGAATGGTTCTGATGTCCCTGACGCACGACGCGCCGCATTAATACCTGCAAGCAAGCCCTGGGCGCCTGCTTCCTCATAACCGGTTGTTCCGTTGATTTGACCAGCCAGATAAAGCCCTGGTAATTTACGGACACCGAGATCAGGAGTCAGCTCGCGAGGGTCGACGTAGTCATATTCAATTGCATAGCCCGGGCGCATAATCTTCGCGTGCTCCAGCCCAGGAATTGTCTTCAGTATCTCAACCTGAACGGTTTCTGGCAGAGATGTGGAAATACCGTTCGGATAGACAGTTGGATCGTCGAGACCTTCCGGTTCAAGAAAGATCTGATGACTCTCACGATCCGGGAACCTGACGATCTTGTCTTCGACAGATGGACAGTACCGAGGACCAATGCCATCGATCTGCCCGGAATACATCGCAGATTTCATCAAGTTGTTCCTGATGACCTCATGTGTCGTCGCGTTTGTATGGGTGATGTGGCAGGCGATCTGAGGTGTTAAAATCTGATCCGTCATGAACGAGAACGGAGTTGGTGGACTATCGCCGTCCTGTTTCTCAAGGCGATCCCATTGGATTGTTCGTCCGTCGAGCCTTGGAGGTGTGCCCGTTTTCAAGCGCCCCATATCCAGCCCCATCGCATAAAGCCGCCTGGAAAGCGCTATCGCCGGTTGTTCACCGGCGCGACCTGCTGGAATCTTCTGATCGCCAATGTGAATCAACCCATTCAGAAACGTACCTGTGGTGATGACCACTGCCCCAGCGCGCAGTTCTGTTTTGTCTTTGAGAACGACGCCATTTGCAGTTCCATTCAACACCAGAAGGTCGGCCACTTCTCCTTGATGAACGCAAAGGTTTTTCGTTGCCTGGATCTGTTGCTGAACAGATTCCCTGTAAAGCTTGCGATCAGACTGTGCCCGGGGCCCCTGAACCGCCGGCCCTTTCGATCGATTGAGCATGCGGAACTGGATTCCGGCTGCATCGGCTGCGCGCGCCATAATTCCGTCAAAGGCGTCGATCTCACGAACCAGGTGACCTTTGCCCAAACCGCCAATGGCTGGGTTGCAAGACATCTCACCGATGGTGGCGAACTGATGTGTAACGAGGCAGGTACTTGCACCCATTCGCGCAGCGACGGCTGCGGCTTCAGTGCCGGCGTGTCCACCGCCAACGACAATTACATCGTAGGTCATATCGTTCATAAGGTTGTCTCAAGATTGGTACGCCTGTTTATGGCATACTTCTGCGTGCGCAGGAATCCCTGCAGGATCATGTCTTGATGTATCAATCCAAGGTATGAGATAGCAGGAATCTCTAGATGAGAGTGTCCTGAATACTGTCAGATTGGTTGAATGTTTCACGTGAAACATCGAGTCTTTTGAGTCACTTACCGATACAGAAACCGGCAAAGATATCGTCCAGCACATCCTCTGCGCCAATCTCACCGGTCAGTTGACCAAGCGCAACAGCAGCTGTTCGCAAGTCTTCGGCTCGGAGTTCGAGGTCCGACAGATCGGCATCTTGAAAATATTCAAGTGCTGAAAGGCACCTGACGAGGCACTGGCGCTGACGTGCACGAGTCACGATTGCGGGCTCAACGTTGGAGACACTTGCCTTGCACCAGTCCGTCAATTTCTGAATCAGATGATCGATGCCTGCTCCTGTCTTTGCAGATATGCAGATGCTGGCTGGATTGTGAGCAACAGGATCGCTCGCAAGAAGATCCACCTTGTTCAACACGATCAAGACGTCATCGGATTCGAAATGTATTGCGTCAGGTGCGGCTGCATCAACAATATGAATTACAAGATCGGCATCCTTTGCAGCAATCCGGGCGCGCGCAATACCCTCACGTTCGATCGCATTATCCGTTTCCCGCAATCCAGCAGTATCAATCAAAGTAACTGGCAAACCGGCCAACTCCAACTGAACCTCAATCGTATCGCGTGTGGTTCCGGCTTCTGGCGTAACGATGGCCACGTCCCGGGCAGCCAGAATATTGAGGAGGCTTGACTTACCAGCATTCGGTGCGCCAACGATCGCAACTTTCATTCCGTTTCGGATTGTTTCGGCGCGTGCGGTATCTGACAGAGCGGCATGAATGGAAGCGACGAGTTCACGAACCGCCGTGTGAGCCTCTGCAATTGGTCCCTCCGTGACGTCGCCTTCGTCGGAAAAATCCAGAACAGCTTCAATCAGCGCCAAGGCATGGATCAGCGCACGTCGCCATGCCGTGCTTTTTTTTCTCAGGATGCCGGAAGACTGGGCCAGGGCCTGTGTCCGTTGCAATTCGGTGTCGGCCGCTATGAGATCAGCAAGACCCTCGACTTCTGTCAGATCCAATTTGCCGTTGAGGAAAGCGCGCTCGGTAAATGCACCAGGGGCCGCCAGCTCACAGCTCTCATCAGTGCTCAATTCTTCGAGCAGCCGTCGAACCACAGCTGGACTGCCATGAACCTGGAATTCTGCAACATCTTCGCCTGTAAAGCTGTGAGGTGCTGGAAAAAAGAGAACCAGAGCTCTATCGATTTCAGTATTATCTTGTGCTGATCGGATTGCGCAGAGATTAGCTTTTCGTGGTTCTGGAACTGAACCTGTCAAATTCTGCAAAACAGATCGGGTGTCAGGACCAGATAGTCGAATGACTGCCACACCGGAACGGCCACTGCCACTCGAAAGCGCAAATATTGTCTGGGCCGCCATCTGATCTGCTACCGGACACAAAACTGAACAATTCAAACGACAGATATGACCGCTCGTGCCGTCATGGTCCACACGATTGTCCGAGGCACATCCTGCTCCCCCGGACACATTCGATTCTGATATACAACTCAGCGATGAATCAGACTTTGATCACGTATTCATGGAATCGAAGAAATCATCGTTCGATTTGGTCTGCCGGAGTTTATCCAGCAGGAACTCGATGGATTCCATTGGGCCCATCGGATTGAGGATTCTGCGAAGAACGAACATCTTCTTGAGTTGTTCTGCTTCGACCAGAAGTTCTTCTTTCCGGGTTCCGGACTTGGCAATGTCCATTGACGGGAAGATCCGCTTGTCAGCGACTTTGCGATCAAGCACGACCTCTGAATTGCCGGTCCCTTTGAATTCCTCGAAAATGACTTCGTCCATACGAGACCCTGTATCGATCAATGCTGTTGCGATGATCGTGAGTGATCCACCTTCCTCGATGTTTCGCGCTGCACCGAAAAAACGTTTCGGGCGTTGCAGGGCGTTTGAATCCACACCACCAGTGAGAACCTTGCCGGAGGATGGCACGACCGTATTGTAGGCCCGGCCGAGACGCGTGATTGAATCCAGAAGGATGACCACATCACGCTTGTGTTCAACCAGGCGTTTGGCTTTTTCGATGACCATTTCCGACACCTGCACATGGCGTGTCGGTGGTTCATCAAACGTGGACGAAACAACCTCGCCTTTGACCGAACGCTGCATGTCGGTCACCTCTTCCGGGCGCTCGTCGATCAGAAGGACGATGACGTAACATTCCGGGTGATTTGTCGTAATGGAATGCGCGATGTTCTGGAGCAGCACCGTTTTACCCGTCCGTGGTGGCGCAACGATCAAACCACGTTGCCCCTTACCGAGAGGCGCTACGATGTCGATCACGCGGCCACTCGGGTCCTTGAGTGTCGGATCCTCGATTTCCATCTTGAACGGCTCATCCGGGTAGAGCGGCGTCAGATTGTCGAAGTGAATCTTGTGGCGGGCCGCTTCAGGCTCATCGAAGTTAATTGTGTTGACCTTCAGCAGCGCAAAGTAACGCTCGTTGTCTTTGGGTGAGCGTATCTCCCCCTCAACGGTATCGCCTGTGCGCAGGGCAAAACGACGGATTTGATTGGGGCTAACATAAATATCGTCCGGCCCTGGCAAATAGTTCGCGTCCGGCGAACGCAGGAAAGCAAAACCATCCTGCAACACTTCAACAACCCCAATGCCGGTAATTTCGACGTCTCGTTCAGCAAGCTGTTTGAGGATTGCGAACATCAACTCCTGCTTGCGCATGGTGCTGGCGTTCTCGACCTCGACCTCTTCGGCAAAGCTGAGGAGCTCTGTCGGCGTTTTGGACTTGAGGTCCTTGAGTTTCATTTCTTTCATGGGACATGGGCTCCGAATGGGCTCAACCGGTGCGCTCGCACGGGAGGGATCGGGATAAATTGGGAAGGATGCAGTCACAAAATACGTCAAGACGACGAGGTGTGCTTATGCATATATATGGAGGGATGTTGACGCACCGTTTGATGCGGTAGAATCGTCAACACAAATGATACCTAACACATCTGATGGCATCGTGGAAGACAGAAAAGTGGACGATTAAAATGGTCGGACAATCACAAGTACAACGATGAAAATCATCAGAACTGTCGGAACCTCGTTGATGACGCGATAAAAATTCTCGGAGCGGTTGTTCTGATCAGCCTCAAAATCTTTGCGCCACTTGCCGAGTGCAATGTGAAACCCTGTCATCGCGATGACGCAAGCTAATTTGATGTGAAACCAGATTTCGGTGAACGCAGCTGCATTCACAGCAGCCCAAATCCCGAAAACCCATGTGGCGATCATCGCCGGGTTCATGATGGCTTTAAGAAGCCTGTACTCCATGACCTTAAGGGTTTCAGATAGTTCGCCGTCTTTTGTGGCACGTGCGTGATACACGTACAGGCGAGGTAGATAGAAAATTCCAGCCATCCAGGCGATCACTGCAATGACGTGCAAGGCCTTGATCCAGAGTTCCATACTTGCCTCGGTTGATGTTGTTCACGCAGTTGAACTGCGACGTTTTTGGAAAGGTGTCGGAACTTCTCGCACGATTCCGGGGTGAGTTCGAAATTTATCTCTGTTTGGCAGAGAGGATTGAGGCGTCTAGTTGATGCAGAGACCCATGCGATGGTCTCATCATATCTGAACAGTCGTTGTGAAGCCCTCGTTTGTGCCGGTTAGCGATGGTGTTTTCTGCGCTTTCGGATTGCCTGATGCCAGCTGGGAACGGGATTTGTCCTCATCCCCCTATAAAGAATCCAAGATTCAATCTTTTTGCTGTTTCTTATTGTTATGCGGGGGATAGCGGACATTCCTGAGTATCAACAGCTTATCCTTGTCCTTGGGGCGAGAGTTTTACTCTAAGCTCAGGTGTGGCGAGATGCGATCTACATGTTGTGTTGGCCTGAATAGTATTTGCAATCCAATCTGTTGCGTGCCCGATATGTATGGCTTGTCGTTCGTGCAGATTGTTGATCTGCTGTTCAAAACGTGGTGGCTAAAAATTGTATTCACAGAGATGTACTGACTGCGGAGAGGTTTGTTGATTTCGTGATGTGTGTGGAGGGAATTGTGAACAACGAATGCCGACTTTGGAGCAATTGTTCAGAGGGGCAGAGTGGCTGTGGACAAGTGATGGAGTTATACACACGTGTCCCCGATTGAACCCAGCTACTTTCACGTTCATTTGGTTTCTGATTCAACTGGAGAGACGCTCACTACAATCGCGAAGGCTGCTGCTGTGCAGTATGCTGATAAACGAGCCATCGAGCATGTTCATGCGCTTGTGAGATCAGAACGCCAATTAACCCGAGTGCTTCAGGACATTGAGCAATCGCCGGGGATTGTACTCTATACAATGGTCAATCAGGAGCTGGCGAGTGCGCTCAATGAGTACTGCAAATCCTTGAATTTGCCGGCTGTGGCTGTGCTTGATCCCGTTACGAAAGTGTTCGGTAATTATCTTGGTGTCCCTCAACAAGGTCGGGTTGGTGCGCAGCACGTGCTTGATGCTGAATATTTCCGCCGGATTGATGCGCTGACATTTTCGATGGCGCACGATGATGGTGTTTTGCCAGAGCGGCTGAGTGATGCCGATATAATTGTGCTTGGGATCAGCCGAACATCGAAAACACCAACCAGCATTTATCTGGCAAACCGGGGGTATAAAACGGCCAACGTGCCGTTGGTTCCGGAAATCCCACTTGATATCAGGCTGGAGCAACCGACCTCTGCTTTCATTGTCGGGCTTGTTGCCAGTGCGGAACGCATTTCCCAGATCCGACGAAATCGTGTGTTGTCACTCGCAGACAAGGATCTGTCGACTTACGTCGACAAGGCGCGGATTGCTGAAGAAATTACCTGGACGCGGAAATTGTGCGCGCGCAATGACTGGCCGGTCATTGATGTGACGCGCAGGTCTATCGAGGAAACAGCTGCGGGCATTCTGCAACTCTATATGGAGCAGAGGCCGCTCGACGTTGTGAGCGGCGCACAGGGACAATATGGAAAAGAATAACTTGAATCGTGCGGACCAAAGTCGGTTGATTTTAGCATCTGGGAGTGCGAGCCGCAGAATGCTCCTGAAAAACGCTGGGCTGTCTTTCGACGTTCAGCCGGCGAAATTTGACGAGGTTGCTGCGCGAAAAACCCTCAAGGGAACAGGGGCAACGCCTGGTGATGTGGCCGAAGTGCTTGCACGCGGCAAGGCTGAAGAAGTGAGCGCAACGACAAGCAACCGGATTGTGATTGGTGGTGATCAGATCCTGGCCCTTGGTGATGAGATCTTCGAGAAGCCGGCAGATATGGATGGTGCGCGGCAGACATTGCTCAAGTTGAAGGGCAAATCTCACACTTTAAACTGTGGGGTTTGTCTGGCACGGAATGGTGAAGTGTTCTGGTCGCATGTCGATACAGCGCACATGACCATGCATGATTTTTCTCCTGAATGGTTGGGGCAGCATTTGGCGGACGTCGGTCCGGATGTGTGCCAATCGGTTGGGGCGTATCAACTTGAGGGACGGGGCGTTCAACTCTTTTCGGAGATCAAGGGAAGCTATTTCACGATTCTCGGCCTTCCGCTTTTGCCGCTTCTTGGTGAATTGCGCCGGCTCGGTGTGTTGGCATGACCATTTCGCACGCGTGCGTGATCGGGCATCCAATCGGGCATTCGCGATCTCCATTGATTCATGGGTACTGGCTCGAACAACATGGCCTTGCTGGGCGCTATGAGAAGTGTGATGTTTCGGGTAACGACCTTGCGGCGTTCGTTTCGCGTATTGGCCATGACGGTTTGCGCGGATGTAATGTAACGGTTCCCCACAAGGTCGCAGTGATGGATCTGGTGGATTACGTTTCGCCAGTTGCACAGGCGATCGGTGCGGCCAATACGCTTTGGTTTGAGGACGGCAGTGTGCATGCAACCAACACGGACGTGTCAGGCTTTATGGCACACCTGGAGCTTTCGGCGCCCGCATGGCGACCTGAAGGCGGTCCAGCTGTTGTTATTGGAGCAGGTGGTGCGGCGCGGGCGGTCGTTTACGGATTGCGTGAAGCGGGTGTTCCGGAAATCCGAGTGGTGAACCGGACTGTCTCCAAGGCTGCTCTCCTGCGTGAGGATTTTGGTGCGCGCATCGTTCCGTGGGCTCTGGATAGTGTTCAGTCTTCGCTGAATGGGGCGCAGCTGGTGGTTAATGCATCAAGCCTCGGAATGACCGGACAGCTACCTCTTACAGTGGATTTATCTCCACTCGAACCCGGTGGTGTTGTGGTTGACATTGTATACGCGCCGCTGGAAACCGAGCTTCTGACCAATGCAAGAGCATTTGGTCTGACGGCGGTGGACGGTCTTGGCATGTTGCTGCACCAGGCCGTGCCAGGATTCGAGCTGTGGTTCGGTGTTCGCCCGGATGTTACGCCAGAACTTCGCGCAAAGATTGTTGCCACACTCGAGGCTGTGTGATGCTGGTTGTTGGATTGACAGGGTCCATTGGTATGGGAAAGTCCACAGCGGCACACCAGTTGCGGCATCACGGACTGGCGGTATTCGATGCAGATGCGGCGGTTCATGAGCTCTATGCCGGCAAGGCTGTTCCGTTGATCGAAGATGCGTTCCCGGGATCGACCCGCGACGGGATTGTTGATCGTCAGATGTTAAGCTCTCTGCTTGCTGGTCAGCGGGAGCGGTTTCAAAAGCTTGAGGCGATTGTACATCCGCTTGTTCAGGCTGAGGAGCGGGCTTTTCTTCAGGCAGAGCATGCACGTGGTGCGGATGCGGCTGTGCTTGAAATTCCACTGTTGTTCGAGACTGGTCTGAATCAGAAGGTGGATGTTGTAATTGTCGTGAGTGCTCCGGCTCATGTGCAGCGTGAACGTGTTCTTGCCAGAGCGGGCATGAGCGAACAAAAGTTCGAGTCCATCGTGGCTTTGCAGGTTCCAGATGAACAGAAGCGCGCCAAAGCAGATTTTGTGGTGGATACCTCAGGTTCGATCGAAGCATCGCATCGGCAAATCGACGATATTGTTTCGAGGCTTTCAGTTTTGACGGGTGATGCGTTTGAAACCCACTGGTGCTGAGACCAGAGCTGTAGTGCGAGGGATGAACCATGCGCGAGATTGTCTTTGATACTGAAACAACTGGCCTTGATCCCAAAACGGGTGATCGTGTTGTTGAAATTGGATGCGTCGAGCTGATGGACCATTTCCCGACAGGGGAAACCTATCATCAGTACATCAACCCTCAGCGCGACATGCCTCAGGAAGCGTTCAACGTTCACGGGCTTTCTGCGCAATTCCTTTCGGACAAACCGATATTTTCCGATATCGCGGGTGCTTTTGTGGAGTTTATTGGCGATGCCGTTCTTGTGGCGCATAATGCCAGCTTTGACATAAACTTCCTCAATCATGAGTTGTCGGTCCTGGATTATCCGACGATCAGCACAGATCGGGTGATCGATACGCTGGCTCTTGCACGGCGGAAACATCCGGGCGGGCAAAACAGTCTTGATGCGCTGTGCCGCCGGTTTGGTATCGACAATTCTGCACGTACGTTACACGGGGCGCTGCTTGACTCCGAGATTCTGGCTGAGGTGTACCTTGAGCTGATTGGAGGACACCAGGCGCTTTTGAATCTGTCTGAGCAAGGTGGACAGCAGGTGCACGGAGATGCGGACGTGACTTTGGGTCAGGCGTTACAACGTTCAATGCCACTTGGAAGCCGACTTACAGATGTCGAGCGTTCAGAGCATGAGACATTCGTTGGAACACTAGGCGACAAGGCAATCTGGTCGCAATACTCGTAACGTCTCAGGACTCCGGCGGTTCTGCCGCTGCGTGTTTCATCGCTTCCTGTTGCTGCTTCTTTATGTTTTGCGCGTAGAGCCCACCGAAGTCGATCGGATCGAGCATCAGTGGGGGGAATCCCCCTTCACGGGTGAGGTCTGCAACAACGCGACGCAGAAACGGGAAGACAAGTGTTGGACAATTGATCAGCAATACGGGCTGCAACATGTTGTCCGGCACATTTTCCAACTTCACCAAACCGGCATAAACCAGTTCCAGTTCATAGGCTGTGCCATTGTCTGATGTGGCCTTGGCGTTGAAGTTTATTGCGCTTTCGTAAACGTCATCTGCGACTTTCTTGGCACCAACATTCACTTCGATGTGCATTTTCGGGTTTTCACCCTGCCCTTGCAAGGAGGCAGGCGCGTGCGGATTTTCAAATGACAAGTCGCGAATGTACTGACCAAGCATCTGAATGTTTGGCTGGGCCTTCGGATCGTTCTCTGCGCCATGGCCGTTTGGTGCTGGCGTTTCGTTGTTGTCCGTCATGGATCCGCAGGTCCCCGTCGTTGTTTGCCGTTGTCCGATTGTATCCTGATGCGGACAGCAACCTTGTTATATTTGCGCAGTGGCTATCACGCACGATTGTACTGGGCAACTGGATGACGCCACGGAATCATTGCCTTTTGCCCGGATCGCGCCATGGAGAGCTTGAATCGCCCTTTTTACCTTGTGTGGAGGGGTTTGGTTCACCTGGATCCATATGTTCGAATTCCCCGTCGATGACCGGGCCTGCTCCGTCGTTATAAATATCGGCATCAGGCTTTCCCGTACGAAATGTGTCCGTATGGCGCGAAGAGCCTGATGTGGATACATTTATGTTTGCACCCCGCATGAAGCGCTTGAAAGCGATATGGCCCAGCCAGCGTCTGAACGGTGGAACGAAAAGCAGAAAACCGACTGCGTCCGTAATGAAACCAGGTGTGAGCAGGAATGCGCCAGCCATGAGCAGGTACACCCCATCCATCATGGATTCGACGGGTATCCGGCCAGCGGCCATTGCTTCCTGGGTTCGTGCCATCGCTGATAAACCCTGCCTTTGGAGCAGAAACGTGCCGATGATGGCTGTTACAACCACAGTTGCAATGGTTGGTAACAGTCCGATTGCGTTCCCCGCGGCTATAAAGACGGATATTTCTGCAAGAGGAACGAGTATGAACAGGGCGAGAATAATAAGTGGCATGTGCTCGGTGGTCCGCTGAACTGAAGTGTGCGCTGAATAAATGTATGAAATTGCTGCCCCAGTGACGTTATGGTGCGCAATCGTTGGTTGGCTTGCTGTGTGGCATGCCCTAAACTTTTACGAAACCGAGATTGCGTCGTCGACAGAACTGGTTTCAATCACCTTGAAATCAGACATTGGGACGCACACCTCAACCTGCAAGAGGCGGATGGTGAATTGCACCATACCTGCAAACGCGAGAGTCAGCCTTCATGAGTGGTGAATTCGATATCTATACGATCCTGTTCCTTGTTCTGGCCGTTGTGATCTTTCTGAGATTGCGAAACGTGTTGGGTCGCCGTACGGGGCATGAGCAACCCCCGATTGACTACACGGCACGCGAACAGCAATCGCCTGCGGCTGCAACTGGCGAGCGTGATAATGTTGTGCCAATGCCTGGTGCAGCTCAGCCTCCCGTCACGCATGAAGAGACACTCGAGGATGCGGAAGACCGTGTTCGCGATTTCATGAAAAAGGACAATGCGGTTCAGGCCGGGCTTCTGGATATCGTACGGATCGAGAATGCATTCGATCCAAAGCAGTTCGTGAGCGGTGCACGCGCAGCCTATGAAATGATCGTGACGGCGTTTGCAGAGGGTAACAAGAAGTCTCTGAAACCTTTGCTTGCTGGCGACGTTTATGAAGGGTTTGTTCAGTCTATCGATGACCGTAAGCGCAATGAGCAGCAGATGGACTCGAGCTTCATCGGGATCAACAGCGCAGATATCATTGAAGCAGAAGTCAAGGACTCGTCCGCTCACGTGACGATCAAATTTGTCAGTCAACTCATCACTGCTATTCGTAACAAGCAGGGTGAGGTGATTGATGGGGATCCAAAGAAAGTTCGTGAAGTGACTGATATCTGGACCTTCGCGCGTGAAATTCCGTCGAACAATCCGAACTGGAAATTGATCTCGACGCAGGCGGCGAACTGATTCCGCGCGTTTGAGGCCAGGCTCGTGACAGATCGCGACGCAGTTGCTTCGCAGTATGAACCGGTTTCGTATGATGCCCTTTCAGGCTGGTTGCATGATGATCATGGAGCGGCCATTTCTGTCCTGAGGGCTGCTGGCTCGCTTGACGGATTTGATTTGATGCAGGCTGATCTTGCCCCGCGAGAATTTCTTGAAATGCATTTTGTTCCTCATCGTGTTGTTCACGAAGGAACGGACGGCCTTCTGACGGGATATTATGAGCCTGTTCTGCGTGGATCACGAACGCAGTCGGATACTTATTCTATACCGCTTTACTTGCAGCCTGACGATCTCACCAAGATTCATGACGATGCCGCACGAGGGCACCGCAACGATGAACTTGTTGCGGGACGGTTGGTAGATAGCGTTCTGACACCCTACTTTACGCGTGCTGAAATCGAGAACGGTGCCCTCGCCGGACGTAATCTTGAGTTTATTTTCCTGGCTGATGCGATTGATGCGTATTTTCTCCATGTCCAGGGCTCCGGTCGTGTGGAGCTTGAAGACGGGACATCAGTGCGTGTTGGATTTGCTGCGAAGAACGGGCTTCCGTATACCTCGATTGGCCGGGTGTTGATCGATCGTGGTGAGATTTCGGAAGCTGATATGTCGCTTGAGGCATTACGCTCCTGGCTGGAAGCGCATCCCCGACAGGCGGCAGGTGTCATGCAGGAGAACGCGTCGTTTATTTTCTTCCAGGAGCACAATGAACCTGGTGTGCCAGGTTGCGGGCCAGTGGGTTCGCTTGGCGTCACTTTGACAGAAGGTCGAAGTCTGGCGGTGGACACGTCATACCATGCGCTTGGAACGCCTGTGTATGTATCGAGTCCGGGTCTGACCCATCACGGTGAAGACGGGTTTCACCGCTTGATGGTTGCGCAGGATGTCGGTTCTGCAATTCGTGGTGCGGAACGGGGTGACATATTCTGGGGCACTGGGGATCATGCAGGACGTCTGGCTGGTGCGACGGTTCACAAGGGCAATTTCTTTGTTCTGTTACGTCGTGAGTTGGTGCCGTGAGCTCCGGGTCGGGTAAACCGTCCAAAGGACGCGTACTGCAACCTGAAGAGATGCAACTTTGGCGCAAGGTGACTGAGACGGTGGTTCCTGTTGAGGCGCGCCCGGCTTCAGATGATGAGATGTTTGCTGCGATGATGCGGCAGCATGATGTGCCGCAGACCCCACGCCCGGTTCAGAAGGCCTCGTCACAGTCCTATTCAATTCCTGTGGTGCAACCTGCGGGACGATCCAAAGCGCCTGAGCTTGGTGCTTTTGACTCCCGACAGTCGCGGCAGATTTCACGAGGACATATTGAGATTGATGCAGTTCTTGATTTGCACGGGATGCGGCAGGACGAAGCGCACGGCGCGCTGAAGCGGTTTCTGGTTCAGTCTCAGGCACGTGGGAGCCGGTATGTCACCGTGATCACGGGTAAAGGACGGCGTGTTGATGAAGATGACCTCTGGGGCGAACGTGAAAGGGGCGTTTTGCGTCGTGTCGTCCGAACCTGGCTTGAGGACGCGGATTTTCGCTCTCTTGTGGTGAGCTATACGACTGCGCCACGCAATCACGGTGGTGAGGGTGCCTTGTTCGTGCATGTTCGGAGGGCAAATCGTCCCCGAAAGCGATGACAGACTACAAAATGAATCGAGACAGATCGGTGTTTTTCGCCAGATCACCAATATGCTTTGTGACGTAAGCGGCGTCGACCGTGACGGTTTCGCCATCCTGTTCTGATGCGCTGTAGCTGATGCTGTCGAGGACGCGTTCCATAACAGTCATTAGCCGACGCGCGCCAATATTTTCCACGTTTGAATTCACTTCGACAGCAATGTCTGCGAGTGCATCGATGGCGTCTTCTGTGAAATCGAGTGTTACGCCTTCTGTTCCGAGCAGTGCGACGTACTGCTTGATCAGGCTCGCTTTTGGTTCCGTCAGGATGCGCTTGAGATCATCTCGTGTCAGGGCGTTGAGTTCGACACGAATCGGCAAACGACCTTGCAATTCTGGAAGCAGGTCTGAAGGTTTTGCAATATGAAATGCGCCGGATGCGATGAACAGAATGTGGTCTGTGCGAACTGGTCCGTATTTCGTGCTGACAATTGTGCCTTCGATCAGGGGCAGCAGATCGCGCTGAACACCTTCGCGGCTCACATCGCCGCCGACTTTCTCCGAGCGGGCGCAAATCTTGTCGATTTCATCAAGAAATACAATGCCGTCATTCTCTACGGCTGAGAGTGCTTCCTGAATGATCTGATCTTCGTCGATCAGCTTATCCGACTCTTCGTGCAGCAGGATTTCGTGGCTGTCCTTGACCATCATGCGGCGTTTCTTGGTGCGTCCGCCCATGGCCTTGCCAAGCATGTCATTCAGGTTGATCATGCCGACGGACCCACCCGGCATGCCTGGAATGTCGAAACTGGGCATGCCACCACCCGTGTCCTCGACTTCGATCTCGATTTCTTTTTCGTCCATCTCTCCTTCGCGGAGACGTTTTCGGAAACTTGCTCGTGTTGCCTCTGAAGCGCCTTCTCCGACCAATGCGCTCAAAACTCGATCTTCGGCGAGAATGTGGGCGCGGGCTTCGACCTCGTCGCGTTTGGTGGTTCGTATGATAGAAATGCCGGCCTCGACGAGATCGCGAACGATCTGCTCCACGTCCCGGCCAACGTATCCAACTTCGGTAAATTTTGTTGCTTCGATCTTGATGAATGGTGCGTTTGCCAGTTTTGCCAGGCGACGGGAGATTTCGGTTTTGCCAACGCCTGTTGGCCCGATCATCAGAATGTTCTTTGGCAGCACCTCTTCGCGCATTTCACCTTCGAGTTGTTGGCGGCGCCACCGGTTGCGCAAGGCAATTGCGACAGCACGCTTTGCATCGTTCTGGCCAATGATATAGCGATCGAGTTCCGATACGATCTCGCGCGGAGAAAAACTGGTCATCTGTGACTTTTCTAATCGTGTGTTCAGGCCGTACTGTCCATCTGCTCGACCACGAGGTTCTCGTTGGTGTAAACGCAGATTTCAGCGGCGATTTTCATGGATTTGCGTGCGATGGCTTCAGCGTCCATCTCAGTGTCGATCAGAGCCCGTGCGGCAGCGAGGGCATAGTTTCCGCCAGACCCAATCGCCATAAGGCTGTCTTCGGGTTCCAGAACATCGCCGGTGCCGGTCAGAACGAGCGTGGTGGAGGGATCTGCAACAATCATCATGGCTTCAAGGCGACGGAGGTAGCGATCAGTACGCCAGTCCTTGGCCATCTCTACGCATGCGCGAGTCAGTTGGGCGGGGTACTGTTCCAGTTTGCTTTCAAGCCGCTCGAAAAGAGTGAACGCATCGGCGGTTGCTCCTGCGAACCCGGAAATCACGTTCCCACCTGCCAGAGAGCGCACTTTGCGGGCATTCCCCTTTATAATTGTCTGACCAAGGCTGACTTGCCCGTCGCCTGCAATCACGACCTTACCGGCCTTGCGGACGGTCAGAATTGTTGTGGCGTGCCACGTGTCTGGTGCTGAGGTCATTGTTACCGTTGGATGGGTTGGCTGTAGCTCGGATATCAGGTGTTGGGTGACGTGAGTCAAGGTAAGGAGCAGCTCTGTCTGCCGAGATTGTCTTTGCGATGCCGTTGTTGGTGGCGTCGTTCTTGCTCACCTGTTACATGGATGCGCAATTGAGTGAGCCAGTAGCAGTAGATCATGAGCAAGCAAGACACACATGTGCGCCGCGCCGCGATTACGCGCGAGACGCGCGAGACAAAGATATCGGCTGACATTGATATCGACGGGACCGGTGCGGCCGACATCAAAACCGGGATCGGTTTCCTGGATCACATGCTTGAGCAGGTTGCACGACACGGTTTGATGGATATTACTTTGCGGTGTGAAGGTGATCTACATATTGATCAGCACCATACAACAGAGGATTGTGGGATCGTTCTTGGGCAGGCGCTTGCGCAGGCGTTAGGCACCAAGGCCGGTATAACGCGTTACGCGTCGGAACATCTTGCAATGGATGAAACGCTCACCCGGGTTGCAGTGGATGTGTCTGGTCGGCCGTTCCTAGTGTGGGACGTCAGCTTTTCTCAACCAAAGGTTGGAGACTTCGATACGGAGTTGTTCCGGGAATGGTTTCAGGCTTTTGCGCAGAATGCGGGTATCACATTGCACGTGTCGAACCTCTACGGCGCTAACAATCACCATATCGCAGAAACATGTTTCAAGGGACTGGCCCGTGCTCTGCGAACAGCAATGACAATTGATCTGCGGCAAGCCGGACGGATCCCTTCAACCAAAGGGTCCCTGTAGGCGATGGCCACCTATACGGTTCATGTGCAGGATGGAGAAATCAACGATCCGGTTGAGGACGTGATTTTTGTCCGTGATGGCTTTTCCGTGAAAGCGTTGATCTTTGGCGGCTTGTGGTTCCTCTGGCATCGCATGTGGCTGGTGTTTGGGGGATATATTGTCCTGGTCCTCATTCTGGGTGGTGTTGTGGGACTTGGCCTCCTTCACCCTTTGGGCGCGTCGCTACTGCAGACGCTTTTGGCATTTACCGTTGGATTGCATGCGACGGCCCTGCATCGGCATCACATCGAGCGTGCCGGGTTTCGTGAAGTGGCCGTTGTCACGGGTGAATCTCGTGATGATGCCGAGTTGCGTTATTTTTCCTATTCTGCCTGACGGATTCAAACATGGAACAGGTTGCAATCATCGACTACGGGTCGGGGAACTTGCATTCGGCTGCGAAGGCGTTCGAGCGGGCGGTGCGTGAAGCCAACCTGAATAGCGTGGTATCGGTGACGTCTGATCCGGATGTGGTCCGACGTGCGGACCGTATCGTGCTCCCGGGTGTGGGAGCGTTTGCGGACTGCATGTCTGGATTGAGCACGGTCATGGGAATGCGAGAGACCCTGCAGGAGGTTGTCATTGAAGGCGGACGTCCGTTTTGCGGCATATGCGTTGGTATGCAGTTGATGGCAACTCGGGGGCTGGAACATGGCGTGACGGATGGGTTTGGCTGGCTCGCTGGCGAGGTTGTGGCGATTGAGCCGAACGTGTCTGATATCAAGATTCCGCACATGGGCTGGAACACGCTTGATGCAGGGGTTCCACACGCATTGTTCGATGGCATTCCGCTGGGACCGAGTGGCTGGCATGCGTATTTTGTTCATTCCTATCATATGAATGCCGGGGCGACTGACATTGTGCTCGCGACTACGGATCATGGTGGTCCGGTAACCGCTGCGGTTGGTCGTGATAATCTTGTTGGTACGCAATTTCATCCCGAGAAGAGTCAGCAACTCGGTGTGGCTTTCATTACGAACTTTCTGAGGTGGCGCCCGTGATTCTGTTTCCTGCAATTGATCTGAAGGATGGGCAGTGCGTGCGTCTGGTCCAGGGCGAGATGGATGCGGCGACTGTGTTCAACGACAGTCCCGCGGCGCAAGCTTTGGAATTCGAACGTCAGGGATTTGAATATCTCCATGTGGTGGACCTCAATGGGGCGTTTGCCGGAGAGCCGGTCAATGGTGCCGCTGTGGACGATATTCTGAGCTCGGTTTCCATGCCGTTGCAGCTTGGTGGTGGCATCCGCGATCTGACGACAATCGATATGTGGCTTGGCAAGGGTGTTCGGCGCGTGATCCTCGGTACGGTCGCATTGCGGGACCCGGATTTGGTGCGAGCGGCCTGCAAGGCGTTTCCCGGTCAGATCGTTGTGGGGATTGATGCGAAGGACCATCGTGTTGCCGTGGAAGGGTGGGCGGATGTGAGCGATGTGTTGGCTGTTGACCTTGCGAAACAGTTTGAGAACGCTGGCGTGGCTGCAATCATCTACACGGACATCGCTCGGGACGGGGTGCTGAAAGGTTTGAACCTTGAGGCGACGCTGGATCTGGCGAATGCTGTTTCCATTCCGGTAATAGCATCCGGAGGATTGGCGTCGATGGATGATATTTCAGCATTGGTCGAGCCTGAGTGCGCCATACTTGAAGGTGCCATAACCGGGCGTGCGCTGTACGATGGACGTATTGATCCGATGGAAGCCCTGAGAGTGATCCGGGATTCCGGTGTGGCAGGAGCAGCAGCGTGAGTGTTTGCCTGATTTATGCGTACTGGCCAAACCGGCCGTTCGGGATGAACTGGTGCGATTTGCCTCTGGCGCTGCGTGAGGCTGGATTGCCTGAGCAGCTCCACAAGGCCGGACACGACGTTGTGGAGATGACACTGTTCACCGAAGGTGACGAAGGTGAGGAGCTTGCCGGTGGGTTTCAGCTCGCGCGTGACATTGGCGGTGCGATTGATGTTGCGCGAGAGGCGGGTGATCTGCCCGTCGTGCTGTGCGGGAGTTGTGCGCTTGCAGCGGTCGGTGTTGCAGCGAGCGAACTTGGTGGTTCGGATACAGGTACAGTTTGGTGCGATGCGCATCCGGATTTGAATACGCCAGAGACATCGACCAGCGGATTGTTCGAAGGTATGGCGCTTGCAGCAGCGTGCGGCCGTGCCTGGCAGGGGATGGCGACGGACATTGCTGGGGCCAAACCGTTATCGCTTGACCATACGGTCCTCTTTGGTGCGCGGGAAATCGACTCCGGTGAGGCTGTGCTGATCGAAGCGGAAAAAATTCCTGTTGCTGACACTGTCAGTGGCGTGAACTCAAGGCTTTCTGGCACCACGCACGCCTATGTGCACCTCGATATGGATGTTCACGATGCCTTGCAGGTTCGCAGCAATCGGTTCGCGGTGCCTGATGGGCCTTCAATTGACGCTGTTCGAGACATTCTGACACACGTTGATCATCTGGCCGTTCTTGCAGTGACGGGCCTTGATTCATCCGCTGATGGTGCCAAAGAGGCATTAAAAGTTGCGATCGACCACGTTCACGCTGTTGCGGACGCATGGAAGGACGGGCGCTATGTCACTTAAAGTGCGGATTATTCCCTGTCTCGACGTGAAGGATGGGCGTGTCGTCAAGGGTGTAAATTTTGTCGATCTGATTGATGCCGGTGATCCGGTGGAAGCGGCGGCGGCGTATGATGCGGCTGGTGCAGATGAGCTGTGTTTTCTGGATATTACAGCCAGTAATGAGAATCGTGGAACGATCCTCGATATCGTGCAGCGGACGGCGGAACGCTGTTTCATGCCGCTCACGGTTGGGGGTGGTGTGCGTGAGCCTGAAGATATTCGCCGGTTGCTACAGGCTGGAGCGGACAAAGTGTCCATCAACACAGCGGCTGTGAAACGCCCGGAGCTTGTACGTGAGTGTGCCGAGAAGTTTGGAACGCAATGCATTGTTGTGGCGATCGATGCGAAGAAGGTATCTGATGCGGGGCAGCCGGATCGCTGGGAGATCTTTACGCACGGAGGTCGCGAGCCGACGGGCATCGATGCGGTGGCTTTTGCACGCCAGGTTGTCGACCTTGGCGCGGGTGAAATTCTTCTGACATCCATGGATCGAGACGGCACGCGTGCGGGTTTCAATCTACCTCTGACCCGCGCAATTGCGGATGCCGTACCCGTGCCCGTTGTAGCGAGCGGCGGGGTGGGCACGCTCGACCATCTGGTGGATGGCGTGCGTGAGGGGCACGCGAGTGCTGTCCTTGCTGCGTCGATCTTTCATTTTGGTGATTTTACTATCGGTGATGCGAAACGTCATATGGCGGATGCTGGAATTGCCATACGTCTGGATGCGGCGGAGTAAGCCGAAGGCTTGAATTTCGTATTGGCCTGCGCCATGGAGCACCTGCAACTTCATGAACCACCGGACAACACCCGCAATGACTGCGATTGAAACGCTTGCTGCCACGATCCGTGCGCGTCGAACCGCATCGACCGAACAATCCTACACGCGTATGCTTCTGGATGGAGGTGTTGCAAAGTGCGCCAAGAAGCTGGGTGAGGAGGCGGCCGAGACGATCATCGCAGCGATGGGTGAAAGTGATGAGGCATTGACCGGCGAAGCTGCCGATCTGATTTTTCATCTGCTTGTCTTGCTGGAAGCGCGTGATGTTTCACTCGATGACGTGTGTGCTGAACTGAATCGACGTGCTGGAACATCCGGACTTGATGAGAAAGCATCGCGGAGCGCGCCAGGGAAGGTTGATAACGCATGAACAGCCTCTGGACACCGGGGGTTGACGATAGCGATATCGGTTTTTCCCCGTATCAGATCTTTTCCCGAGAAGAATGGGCGGGCCTGCGGGCGGATACGCCAATGGTGCTGTCTGAAGAGGATCTCGAACAGCTTTCCGGCATCAACGAAGAATTGTCCATGTCCGAGGTTGAAGCGATCTATCTTCCGATGTCGCGATTGCTGAACCTGTATGTAGCTGGATCGCAGGACCTGTATTCTGTGACCTCGAAGTTTCTTGGTAAGAAAAGCGAGCGTGTTCCGTTCATTATCGGGGTGGCGGGGAGTGTGGCCGTTGGCAAGAGCACAATGGCACGCGTGCTTCAGTCACTGCTTGCCGGATGGCCAAACCATCCGCGCGTGGAACTTGTCACGACTGATGGTTTTCTACTGGACAATGCAACGCTGGAAGCACGGGGCTTGATGAATCGGAAGGGATTTCCGGAAAGTTATGACTCCCGTCGACTGCTGAATTTCCTTGCGGAGGTCAAAGCCGGCAAGTCGAAGGTTAAAGCTCCGGTGTACTCACATTTTCATTATGACGTGCAGAACGATGTGACAATTGAAGTGGATCGCCCGGACATCCTGATTGTAGAAGGATTGAATGTTTTGCAACCGGCGCGACTGCCTCGTGATGGAGAGGCCATTCCATTTGTCTCGGATTTCTTCGACTTCTCCATTTACCTGGATGCGTCTTCGGATGTTGCGGGGCATTGGTATCGGGAACGATTCATGCGTCTACGTTCAACGGCGTTTCGTGATCCCGCAGCGTATTTTCACCGATATGCAACATTGTCACCTGAAGATGCGCTTGAGACAGCCGATGATATCTGGCGGACGATTAACCTGGTCAATCTAACGGAAAATATATTACCTACCCGCCAGCGCGCTGATCTGATTGTGCGCAAGGGGCGTGATCACAGCGTTGAAGCTGTTGCCTTGCGCAAAATATGATTGCTTTACGCGGAGCTTGTTGTCGTTTGGTCAAAAAAATAGGCCGCCCTGATTAAGGACAGCCTGTTTTTCAGTCCCGACAACGTACAGCTGTTAGAGCTACCGCTGCTTTCGCAACCGGCGCTGTGCTCGAACTGCCGACAGTGTCATGTCGATGAGCAGGGCCTGTTGTCGCAAAAATGCAGCAACAGGCGCCTGCTTCATAATTGTTTCGTAGAGACCAATCTGTTGTTCAATGAACATGCGAGCCGCTTGCGTGGTTCCGTTCATTGCATCAGGTTGTAGTCCGATCCCCAACTGACGGAGCGTATTCAGAGCGTCGTTGATGTTGACACCTGTTTGGAACGCTTCGCCTCGTGTTTCTGTGTTTTGCTCTCGCAGGTCGCCGTAACTGTTGCTAGCGGCGGCCCTTTGCTTTTGCAGGAGCTTTCTTGGCTGTCGCGCGCTTGGCAGGAGCCTTTTTAGCGGCCGGCTTTTTGGCGGCTGCTGCAGCCCGTTTTGCTGGAGCTTTTTTGGCAGGAGCCTTTTTAGCGACTGCTTTTTTGGCAGCGGGCTTCTTGGCTGCCGGCTTTTTGGCAACAGCTGCTTTTTTGGCTGGAGCTTTTTTAGCTACAGCTTTCTTGGCGGCTGGCTTTTTAGCTGCAACTGCTTTTTTAGCCGGAGCTTTTTTAGCTACAACTTTCTTAGCGGCTGGCTTTTTGGCTGCAACGGCCTTTTTGGCGGGTGCTGCTTTTTTAGCTGCCGGCTTCTTGGCAACCGCTTTCTTAGCGGCTGGTTTCTTAGCAACGGCCTTCTTGGCAGTTGTCGTTTTCGCTGCGGTCTTGGAAGAGCTCGCAACGCCGTTCATCTTTCTAGCCATGGGTTTTCCACCTGCTTGTTTGATCAGCGTGTTTGCACTCTCGTTGAACTTGTCTCTCAACCGACGAATGATCGAGGCATTGGTGATACCAATTCGCTTGATCGCGGTTGTACGCTTCATGTCCGGGTCCTTCGCGATCAGTTTCGCGATCTTCGCCAGAGTTTTGCTATCGTCGATGCCTGATCCTTTGGGCCGACCTCGACGCGGTCTTACATTCATCTCGACCTCCTAGTCACTTGATTCGACACACATCGTATATGCGAGTCTTGTTTGGTTGATCTACAAAAAAAGGGATTAAAATCCCCTGAATGAGTTCCAAAACATGCTGTTTGGAGCAGTTTTGGGAGAAATACGTTGTTTTACTCCCAATCTGTTGCGCAGATGTCTCAGCGGTAATTTCTGCAATGCAGTTTTTTGTGCCTCGTTGTTTCGATCTAACTCAACCTCGATGCACGTACGACAATTACCGTTTTTCTATCTGAAGTCACACCAGTTTGTTGGCCTTAGCCAACTCGTGGAGTGAAATTTCTGGTCGTGCGCCGATGTGGCTTATGACCTCTGCTGCAGCAATGCTCCCCAATGTTCCACATGTTTCGATTTTGTGTCCTTGCGCGTATCCGTACAAGAACCCAGCAGCATATAGATCACCTGCACCTGTTGTGTCGACAACTTCTTGTACTGGTTGTGGTAAAATATGGTGCTTTTCACTCCGATGGGAGATGAATGATCCCTCCGCACCGCGTGTCATGACCACGGTTTTATTCTCGCCAGCGAGTTTGATGGCTGCGTTTACCGTGTCTGTTGCGCCAGTCAGTGCTTGAAGTTCGTCTTCGTTTGCAAAAAGTATGTCGATGTGGGTTTCGATGAGATCCAGGAAGGCATCACGATGTCTCTCCACACAGAACGTGTCGGAAAGTGTCAGTGATATGAGTGTATCGGCTGTTTTTGCGATGTCGCATGCAGCATAAAATGCGGCTTTCGCTTCATCACGGTCGAACAGGTATCCTTCCAGGTAGAGGATCTTGGCCTGTTCGATGTGTTCGGGTGTGATCTCTTGCTTGTCGAGAGCTGGGCTACATCCAAGGAAGGTATTCATGGTGCGTTCACCGTCCGGGGTGACAAAAATCAGGCATCTAGCTGTCGGATCTCCGCCTGATACCGGTTTGGAGGCGAATTCCACGCCGATGGAGCGAATGTCGTGTGTGAAGATTTGACCGAATTCGTCTGATGCGACGCGCCCGATGAAGCCCGTTCTCCCCCCAAAGCTTGCGATACCAGCAATCGTGTTTGCCGCTGATCCACCGGAGCGCTCCTGCCCTGGTCCCATGGCTGCATATATTGGTGCAATGTCGGTTTCCTCGATCAATTGCATGGCACCCTTTGCAAGATTGAGGTCTGCAAGGGTTTGATCATCGCTTTTTGCGATAACGTCGACGATGGCATTGCCGATTCCGAGGACATCGAGCTGTTGTGCGGACATGATTGGTCTCCGTTATAAGTAAAATTTTCTTGTAAGGGATTGTGGTCGTGCCGGTTAATCGGCAGAGGGCGTTTTGTCTTTAAATTTGCACCAGTTATTGATGCTGCAGTCTGCACAACGTGGCTTGCGCGCGACGCATATATAACGTCCATGCAGAATGAGCCAGTGATGGCTGTGCAATTTGTATGTTTCTGGCACCATTCGTTCGAGATTGAGCTCTACATCGAGTGGATCCTTGCCTGGAGCGAGCCCAGTGCGGTTGGCAACACGGAATATGTGCGTATCAACGGCGATGCGGGCTTCACCAAAGGCCATGTTGAGTACGACGTTTGCTGTTTTGCGTCCGACTCCCGGCAATTCTTCCAGAGCATCGCGGTCTTGAGGAACTTCACTGGCGTGTTTTTGTATGAGCTGATCCGACAGTGCGATGACGTTTTTCGCCTTGTTGCGAAACAAACCGATGGTTTTTATGTGCTCACGGACCGTGTCTTCGCCGAGTGCGACCATTTTTTCTGGTGTGTCAGCCTTTGCGAAGAGTGCCCGGGTCGCCTTGTTGACGCCCGCATCCGTGGCCTGGGCTGACAACACGACGGCGACGAGCAATGTATAGGCATTTACGTGCTCCAGTTCGCCCTTTGGTTCGGGTTCGGCGGCTTTGAACGTTTCGAACATCGCGACGATTTCGTCTGGTTTCAGCTTTGAACGGGATAGTCGCTTCTTTTTCGCCGCCGGTTTCCTTTTGGGTCCGGCTGCGGGTTTACCTGTTGCGACCATTGGTGCCTCGCTCATGTCGTTTCTGCTGGTATTGTGTCCGGTATGCAGGACGGTGACTTACATAACGCGCTGCGCAGTGGCGAGCGACCCGATTTCGATGCCACCCTGATGCCGCATCGATCTTTGGGACCACGCGGTTTTCTGATTTTTATGATTGCGGTGACCGTTGTCTCCTTTCTTGCAGGCGTTTTCTTCTGGAGTTTGGGAGCGTGGCCGGTCTTCGTGTTCTTCGGACTTGATGTTCTGCTGATTTATGGTGCGTTCAAACTCAATTATCGGGCTGGCCGCCAGCACGAACGCGTCACCATCGTTGGTTCCGAGCTCGTTGTGAGTGAAATGCTTCCATCCGGGCGGGTTCGTACTGCCAAACTTGATGCATATTGGGTGCGTGTCGGGTTGATTGCCCTGTCACAAGAACGTGTGCGGCTTGTGCTCATGTCGCATGGCAGGGAATATCCGATTGGTCTCTTTCTCAATGATGACGAGAAGCGGTCCTTTGCTGCGGCATTAACCGATGCACTCCAAAGGTTCCGCTCCAGCCGTGGCGCTCGTGCTGTTGATGCCTAAGGTGTGTCCGACTTAAATGGAGACACCGGGATGTCTGCGGAGCTACCTGGGGCGTCGCGTCATGATTCCATTTGAATCAGACGCGCTATAGTTGAACTATGAAAGTTTCTGGCTTGACCCAGAATCGGGTCGTCTGCCTGATTGATCCTGCCTAACGTGGCCTTCAAATTGGTTTTTGGAGGTTGCTGCAATGATCGCTTTGACTCATCAACTGGACGATTATGAACGCGTTCGGGTCGGGATTGAATTCCTGTACCAGAATTGGCGCGATCATCCGGACCTGGACGTGCTCGCACGTGAAATGGATCTCAGCCCAGGGCATTGTCAGAAGCTGTTCAAGCGGTGGTGCGGTTTGAGCCCGAAAGAGTTCATTCAGGTCATAACCATTGATCATGCGCGCGAGATGTTGCGGGGGTCTGCGAGCTTGCTTGAGACAGCCTATGATGTGGGTTTGTCTGGTGCGGGGCGTTTGCACGATCTGTTTGTCGACCATGAGGCAATGACGCCCGGGGATTACAAGCGACGGGGTGACGGTTTGATGATCCGCTACGGATTTCATCCGTCTCCGTTCGGGCTTGTTCTTGTCATGGCGACGGAACGTGGCATGTGTGGTCTGGCATTTTGCGATGACGAAAATGATCGGGATGCTGCATTGGCGGATATGATGCGCCGCTGGCCGGCTGCAACTTATCTGGAAGACAGTGCGGCGACAGCCAAAACAGCTGGCCAGATCTTCCAACCGGAGAAATGGCGAGAGGATCGCCCGATCAAGTTGGTTTTGATCGGTTCGGACTTTGAAATCGATGTCTGGCGTGCACTGCTCAAGATTCCGGCAGGAAAATCCGTCACTTATTCCGATATTGCGGATCATATTGGTCGAACAGGAGCGTCGCGCGCTGTTGGCAGTGCTGTGGGTCGGAATCCAATTTCGTTTGTGGTGCCGTGTCACCGCGCCATGCGGAAAGATGGCAGTCTGGGTGGATATCACTGGGGCATCACGCGCAAGCAGGCGATCATCGGATGGGAAAAAGGCCGGATGATTGCGGGTTAAGTCGCCGTGATCAGGGATTTTCCTGTCATTTCGGCTGGCTGAGCGACTCCGAGCAGTTCCAGTAGCGTTGGTGCGACGTCGGCGAGGCGGCCGTCACTGATTTTCGCTGCGACATCAGGATGATTGACGAGAACGGTTGGCACCGGATTCAAAGTATGCGCCGTATGCGGGCCGCCGGTTTCCGGATCGATCATCATTTCGCAGTTTCCGTGGTCCGCAGTGACGATCATTGTGCCGTTTGATTCCTTGATCGCCTTCTCCAGATTGCCAAGGCACTGATCGAGATAGGTTGTGGCTTTCATCGCCGCATCCAGACTGCCGGTATGGCCGACCATGTCGCCGTTGGCGTAGTTCACGATAATGAGATCGACGCGTTTGCTTGTGATCGCCTCAAGAAGGTGTTCTGTGACTTGCGGTGCCGACATTTCCGGTTGCAGGTCATAGGTTGCGACCTTTGGCGATGGGACAAGAATGCGTTCTTCTCCATCGAACGGTTGTTCGCGCCCCCCGTTGAAGAAAAACGTCACGTGGGGATACTTTTCCGTTTCAGCCATCCGGAGTTGTGTACGGTTGGCGGCTGCAACAACGACACCAAGCGTATTGTCCAGCACTTCAGGTGCAAAAATGGATGGCATGAACCGGTCGAGATGGTCGGAATAGGAGACCATTCCGAGTTGGGCTGCGAAGGTGACCTGTTTGCTCCTTGGGAATCCGTCGAAATCCGAATCGACAAGTGCGCCTAGTATTTCACGCATGCGATCGGCACGAAAATTAGCTGAGAGTAGACCGTCGCCGTTGCTCATGCCCGCTACTTTATAGTTGCCAAACGAGACTGGCTCCACGAACTCGTCGGTTGTACCGGCTGTATAACTGACTTCCAGAGCCTCGATTGGGCTGTCGTGCGTTGTTCCAGTGCCGCTCGTGAGGAGGTCGTAGGCCTTTTCGACGCGGTCCCAGCGGTTATCGCGGTCCATAGCAAAGTAACGACCACAAACGGTGGCGATTTTTACGCCTTCGATGCTGGCAATCTGGTTTGCGAGTACGTCAAGGAAGCCTGCACCGCTTTGAGGTGGTGTGTCGCGACCGTCGGTGAGGGCGTGTATGGATACGGGGACACCTTCATTTGCAACGATGCGTGCCAGGGCAACGATGTGATCCTGATGGGAGTGAACGCCGCCGTTCGAGACGAGGCCAAGAAGATGACATGTGCCTCCTGAGGCTTTCATTTTGGCGATAAAATTCTGCAGTTCTGGTGATTTTGCCAAGGAACCGTCGGCAATCGCGTTGTTGATGCGCGGAAGATCTTGCCAGACGATGCGACCGGCCCCCAGGTTCATGTGACCGACCTCGGAATTGCCCATTTGCCCGTCCGGCAAGCCGACATCTGCGCCGTGGCAGACCAGTTCGCCGGTTGGCCACTCTTGCACCATGCGGTCCCAGTTGGGTGTGTCGCCCAGTGCGATGGCATTGGCGTCGCGTTCAGCTCTCTTGCCCCAGCCATCGAGAATGCAAAGGACAACGGGTCCGTTGTTGTTGGTCATGTCAGATCTGCTTTCAATCCGTCAGCCCGAGCACGTCGAGCATGGAATAATATCCGGGCTTGCGATCCCGACCCCAAAGTGCAGCCTTGATGGCCCCGTTGGCGAAGATCTGGCGGTTTTCAGCCTTGTGGGTGATTTCTATACGCTCGTCCGGTCCGGCGAAGATGACGCTATGTTCTCCAATCACGCTGCCTCC
Organism: uncultured Hyphomicrobiaceae bacterium; assembly: GCA_937931785.1. Classification (GTDB taxonomy): domain Bacteria; phylum Pseudomonadota; class Alphaproteobacteria; order Rhizobiales; family CALHAX01; genus CALHAX01. The sequence goes on from CALHAX010000095.1 coordinate 49,822, forward strand.
ACGCAAAGTCGCAAATCCGATCGTTCCCTCTTCTCGCGCGCCGGTATGGCCATCGCGGGAGCGCACAGATTTGTCTTTCAGGGAGATTTGACGCCCTTCGGCTGCGGCTTCACCGAGCATCAGTGCGGTGCCGGATGGTGCGTCGACCTTGTGGCGGTGATGCATTTCCAGAACCTCGATGTCGAAGTCTTCGCCGAGCGCGGCAGCGACCCTGCGCGTGAGTGCGGTCAGCAGGTTCACGCCCAGGCTCATATTCCCAGCCTTGATGATGGTTGCATGGCGCGCTGCAGCCTTCAGCCTGGTCTCGTCATCGTCCGTGCAACCGGTGGTTCCGATGATATGGACAATGCGCGCCTGTGCGGCGAGTGCTGCGAAGTCACAGGTGGCAGCCGGTGTGGTGAAATCGATGATGCCATCGATTTGCGTGAACAGTTCAAGGGGATCATCAATGACAGGAATACCGATTGTGCCGACATCGGCGAGCTCACCAGCGTCCTGACCAACAAAAGGTGATCCTGCAGGCTCACTCGCACCGGCGACCGAGCATCCTTCAGCGTTGTGGACTGCGGCGACCAGCGTGCGTCCCATCCGTCCGGCAGCGCCCATGATCGCGATTTTCATGTCTGACATTTTTGGATTCCCTGTTGCGGCCACTTCTGGCGGCACCTGTGAGGGTCGGGGTTTAAACCCCGACCCACTGTCAGGCAATGCTGCATGGCGCAACAGATGACTGTTGGAGCCTATGCAAAGGCAAATGCTGTCTTCGAGAGCGTCTTGCCCGAGAATTTCTGGTGGGTTTCGCCTTTGGGTTCGCCGCCGCGGCGTTCGTAGAATATCTGGGCACCTGTATTATCAGACAGGGCCCAGACAATCATGCCACGCTTGCCGCTCTCCTCAAGACGAAGGCGTGCAGTTTCGAACAGGCGTTCGCCAAGGCCCAGGCCCTGATACTCTGGTGCGACATACAGTTCGTAGATTTCACCTTCGAACGCACCGCGTGTGCGGGCAGGGCCGAGCGTAACGTATCCCGCAATGGTGTTGTTCACCTCTACGACCAGCAGGCCACCGCTGTGTTCGAGGAAATTGCGCCAGTAGGGCTCACGTCGGCTGGTGATCATCCGGCGGATGTCGATATCGGGGATGATGCCGACGTAAGCGCCATGCCACGCCGCCGCAAAGATGCGTGTAAGTGATTGCGCGTCGTCAGGACGTCCGTTGCGGATCTTGGTCGCGTCGTCGTTCATTGCTGAAACGTAGTTCAGACACGTCGAGGTGCCAACATCTGTTGGACGATCTCAGTTTGGCCCTCTGCTATAGCGCGTCTGCTTCAAATGGAATCATGACGCGACGCTCCAGGTCGCTCTACTGGCATCCCGGTGTCTCCATTTAAGTCGGATACACCCTAGAGGGAAAGGCATTTAACCCTTCAAGCCGCATCGTGGAGGGGTTCGAATGTGGCACGGTAAGCGGTGACGGCCTGATCGAAGATCACATCGGAGCGGCGCAGAGGGCGTGCCATGGTGAGACCGGAGAGGGAGCGACAGCGCGACAAGGCAACGTAGGCCTGTCCATGAGAGAATGTTCCGCGGCCAAAGTCGATGTGGGCGCGGTCGAGGGTCATGCCTTGTGATTTGTGAATTGTAATTGCCCAGGCGAGTCGCAAGGGAAGTTGTACGAACTTGCCGGCGACGCTTTCAACGATCTTGTCGGCCTTTTGATCGTAGGCGTAATGCACGTTTTCCCAGGTTTCCGGTTCGATCTCGTATTCTTCGCCCTTGATCTCGACGTAGACAGTGTCCTCGTCAATCTCGCTCACAGTGGCAATTGTCCCATTGACCCAGCGGCCCTTGCTGTCGTTGCGCAGCATGATCACGCGCGCGCCAATCTTGAGATGGAGCTGCTGGTCGGTCGGGTAAGCGCCTTGCGAGAAGTCACCCGAAACGATGGCGTCTATCTTGACGGTTTCGCCTTCGAGGTGCTTCAGAAATGCAGAGTTGATCTGAAGTGCTGCCTGATTCGTTGTCGTCAGCACGACGGTGTTCTGGGGATCTGCCAGATCCTGGAAACTGCAGACACGTCCATTCAGTTCTTCGACGCTCATTTCATCCGGATCACCATCGCGGACGGCATTCAGTACGTTGACGAAGCGTTCGTCGGACTGTCGGAACACCTCGGAAAGTTCGAGACGGGGCACCTCGACCTGCCGGAAAACGGGGGCGTTGAAGAAATATGGTCCACCGTAGGTTTCCTCGAAGTAGTGCTGTACCTCGCCGCCTTGCACGATGGGTGGAAGCTGGTGGAGGTCGCCAAACATGACGACCTGAACGCCGCCGAACGGCAGATCCGGTGCGTTGCGGGTCTTGCGCAACGATTTATCGATGGCATCCATCAGGTCCGCACGGACCATGGAGATCTCGTCGATGACGAGGAGCTCGAGCTTACGGATCAGGCGGGCGTTGCGTGACGAGCGGATCAGATCTGGTGTGATCAACTTTGGTGGCAGTGTGAAGAACGAATGGATGGTTTGTCCACCGACGTTTACGGCGGCCAGTCCTGTGGGGGCGACGACGGCCATTTTTGTGCTTACGGTGTCACGCAGTAACCGGAGTAGCGTGGATTTGCCGGTGCCTGCCTTTCCGGTCACGAACAGGTGCGTTTTCTCGCGTTTGATGGCATCCAGCGCCCGCTCGAATTCGGGCGTCATGTCCAAGGTGTCTGGCGTATCGCTCATGCGTCGGACAGTGGGATGATTTGGGCTGCGGGGGCAAGGCTCATTGCTGTTGTCGACGGCATCATCCCCGATCTCCTAAAGCCGTCGTGAGATCGGTTATATCCTGGCGCTGGTGCCTCAGGTGCGATGAGTCCTGGGGACGAGCCCCAGGATTACAATCGAGTGTTCAGCTATTGTCGCGGGTTTGTGGCTTCGGCGTTCGGATCAACATGTTGCTGCACTGGTGTAGCTCCGTTCTGCGCTGCCTGCTTGAGTGCCTCGACAGTACGTGTCGTGCCGTTGGCGGCGAGTGACGGATCGCCATTCCATTTTAAACGACCGTCGTAGTGGGTGCCCATTTCTATGCCGATGCCCTGGTGGAGAATGTCCCCCTCGACGATGGCAGTTTTGGCGAGTTGCACCGTGGTGGCGGTGATGGTGCCTTGCACGCGACCACGTACGGTAAGGGATTCTGCGACGATTGAGCCGATCACGCGGCCTTTTTCGCCGATCTCTATCTCTCCACCGCGGACTTCGCCCTCGATCGCACCTTCGATCAGGAGATTTTCGCGGGAGGTCAGGTCGCCGCGGATCTGGATATCATCACAAATGATGGTTTCGCGGTCCGGAATACGGACGGCGGTCGAACGCGGGTGCTTGTGTCGCACGTCGTGCGGGGCGATTGGTTCTGCTTCGATGACAGGTTCGGTTTGTGGTTTTCCAATTGAGAATGAACGCACTGCGTTTCCCCCCTCTGTGTGAGGTGTGATCGCAGCTCACCACCTTGTGTTCCCAGCCCGCCATGTGGGGCGTGTGACATGCAACCTTGGTGGGATTGGGGCGGTGTGGAATGGAAGAGGTGCTCGGGATGACTTCAGGCCGCATTAACTGGCAGTGTCAGTACGTCTGCATTCACACCTAGCATCAGGTCGTCCAGAAGGCGGCGATATCTGCTTTTGAGTGTGATGGACATTGTAACGTGTCTTCACAATGATTTCAGGGGCCACAGGCATCTCTTGTCAAAGCTACGTTTGGCACTCTTTAATTGAGTCGATAGTCAAACGTGATTGTTCGCCGGGCTCTGTCGTGAACGCAGTCCCAATACGGCGAGTTTTGCGCCCGGCATTATGGTTGGTCAGACTAATCCGGTCGGTCGTACAGTGAACAGATATCCAAGGATCCGAAATGAACATGCGAGTTTTGCCTTTTGTCGCAACAGCCATTCATCTGCATCTCATGAGCAGTGCCGCACTCGCCGCAGGCGGTGTCGTGTCGAATGCCGTTATTGAAAAACAGAGGCAAACTCTGGCGAATGCGACCAGAGATGTCGGGTTCGGCCCACAATCTCCCCGGGATATCGATGCAACTGCGGGGGAAAACACGCGCCATTTCCAGCCTGCACCCCAATACACACGGATGAACCTGTGCAATATCCATTTTCATGAAGGTGCGGAACACAAGGGTGGCGAGTTTACGAAGTTTGCGGGCAATGGCGATGGCAAAGGATATGGATCCGGTTATCTTTTCTCTGGAACATTGACTGACAAAGAACTTGCACCCGTTGACATCAAGGTCGGGTCAGAAAAGCACGGCACCCTGGTCCCAGGTGACACGATCGAGGTGCACTACGTCTTTACGACGGCCAAAATCAAACCTGGCCCAACACTCGGTTCTTGCCTGAGTGATGCGATTAAAAATCCTCAATTGCGCGTTGAAGCACAGGTTTTCGTTCTGGTGAATGACGACAAGGCATTGGATTTTGGCGAGCTGACACGCATTGATACAGTTGATGATCTGCATCAGGCGATCAACATACCGAAGACGACTGGAACACCCATTCGGTATGCGGGGTCGACCACTGGCCCAAGCTACAATGAAAAAGGTTCACCTTTGCAAGTGTCCTGGAGCGTTCGTCCGAAGGTTGCAAAAGTCAACATTCGGTCACTTGCGAAATGGTTGGAGGGTAACGTCTTCAAGGAAGATCACGCTCACGGCGTCAGGAACCTAGTCAAAAACAAAAAGCTTCTGTCCGGTATAACCCAATAGATTTTGTGCGTGAGCCCGGCGTTATTATTTGTATCGCTCGTCTGCTCCATTGAGACGCCATGGCACGCGAGCGAGTCGCGCGCTTGCGCTTATGATATGTCTGCTTCCAGTCCTTTGCTGCAGGGTTCTGAAACCCTGTTTTGCGTGGCTTCTTCTGGAAGCAGACATTGATGCTTTTGACAATCGTTGAGCACAGAACTATTCCGCTGCCGCAGCTGCCCGTTCTGCGCGCTTGCGTTCGTGTGGACATAAATGCCGTTTGCGCAACCGGATGTTTTCCGGAGTGATTTCGACGAGTTCATCGTCGCCGATGTAGGCCAACGCGCGTTCGAGCGTGAGGATCAACGGTGTTGTAAGTTTCACCGCTTCGTCCTTGCCGGACGCG
>CALHAX010000096.1 GCA_937931785.1 uncultured Hyphomicrobiaceae bacterium
GCTGCATGACGCGGCACGGTCAAAGGGCCCAAATAACAGCGCGTTCCCCGATCCCATGATGGCCGCGCGCGCCAAAGTGTTCGCGACCGAGGCGGCGATCAAGGTTGTCAGCGACGCACTCCAGATGTTTGGCGCGCGCGGTTACGGCGACCTTGAGCCGATCGAACGCATGTACCGCGATGTGCGCATGTTCACGATCGGAGGCGGTACGGCGCAGGTGCTGCGGACGCAAATTGCCGAACGGTTGCTGGATATGAAGCTGCCGCAAACGCGTGAGGGATATGTGCCTGCGATCTAGCGGGCGGATGGCCTGGTCAAACCAGACCATAATGCCTGGCAAACGGATCCCATGTCGGGTCCCTGTGCCAGTCGTATTCTGCTTCTAGCGCGATGCGCTCGGCTGTTTCCTTTCCCCACAGACGTGCAATTGCCCCAAGACTCATATCAATTCCCGCTGATACGCCTGACGATGTCATGAATTTTCCATCCTCGACCCAGCGGGCTTGTGGCACCCAATCGACCTGCGGACCAAAGGGTTTGCTCCATTCGAAATCTTCCTTGCAGGTTGTCGCCTTGCGGCCATCGAGCAACCCGATATTTGCAAGCAGCGCAGCCCCCGTGCATACTCCCATAACCAGTTCGGCGTGCTGCGCCGCCACTGTAAGCCAGGTGTTGATGGCCGCATTCTCAACTTCGACGGGCGTGCCAGGGCCTCCGGGAACAAACACCAGATCGTAGTGCGCACCCTCCGCCAGGGTCTTGTCAACGACGACGCGTGGTCCATGACGTGAAGGAACAGGTGTCGACTGTTCCGCCACGATTGTAATCTCGACCTCGAGTTTCGGGTCACCGAACATCTCGAGCGGACCGTACAGATCGAGCGTCTGGAACTCGGGAAAAACCAGTGCGGCGAGCGTTTTCATACACTGTCTCCATTTCGTGCACGTGCGCGGTTCATGTCTAGAGTTCCGCGCATTCAGGGTGAGCCTTGACGAAACGCTCAGTGGATGCGGGATGTTTCGCAAGATGATGCACAGGCCTTATGGGACGGCGCACCAGCTCTCCTCCACAATTCGGGCAAACGTCTTCGAACCGGTTCGCTGCGCAATCCGCACAGAAGGTGCATTCAAACGTGCATATTCGTGCATCGCGTGTGTGTGCTGGCAGATCCACATCGCAGCATTCGCAGTTGGGTTTCAGCTTCAACATTTTCATCTCCCTGCTTCGACATATGTCGATGGCTTTGGATAAGAGCTAGACTAGCGCAAGACCACTTGTCATAAATGACAACATGCCCTCCTTTTCTGCCAAACCCAAAAAATCCACAACCAAACCAAAATCCATCGTGTTTGTGATTTACCCGAACATCACGCTGCTTGATCTGGCAGGACCGCTTCAGGTATTTACATGCGCCAACGCCGCCTACAGTGGTGACGAACCCTACATAACAACAGTTGTCTCGCTGGATGGAGAAAAAACAGACACAGACACGGGCGTTCCTCTTGATGCCGAGCCGATGTCCATCTGGAGTCGCAGATCCATCGACACGCTTATTGTCGTCGGCGGGGACGGAGCCTTCGCCGCAACGCAAAACCACCGGTTTGTCACAAGCGTGAACACGTTGATCCGGCGTGCAAGTCGCGTCTGCTCCGTGTGCTCGGGCGCGTTCGTATTGGCAGAAAGCGGCATCCTGGACAATCGTCGCGCGGTGACGCACTGGTCGGATTGCGACATGCTTTCTCGCACCTGGCCGCGAGTAAAGGTCGAAATCGACCCGATTTTCGTGAAAGACAATCACGTCTGGACCTCTGCCGGCATCACCGCTGGCATCGATATGGCGTTAGCGCTTGTGGCAGAAGATCTTGGTCGGTCCACAGCGCTCAAGGTCGCGCGCACGCTGGTGACCTACATGGTGCGGCCCGGTGGACAGTCGCAGTTTAGCCCGGCACTCAACCGGCAGGCAGAGCAAGCATCGCACCGTTTCAACGACCTGCACGACTGGATTTCAAGCAACCTCGATTGCGATCTGCGCGTCGAACGTCTGGCGGATCAGGTGAATATGAGCACGCGCAACTTTTCGCGCGTCTACACGGCAGAGATGGGACAAACTCCCGCAAAGACCGTCGAAACCTTGCGTATCGAGGCCGCGCGGCATCTCCTGGAAACAACATCACTCGCCATAGCAGTCGTTGCTGCACGATGCGGGTTCATAGACGATGAACGTATGCGCCGAGCCTTCGTACGAACTTTGCAGATTTCACCAAATGACTACCGGCGACGTTTTCAGCTTGATCCCCCGTGATATCGATAGACGTGGCTGTGTCAAAAGGGCTGCAGCACACGGATCATTCCATGTCGTGGTAATTTTCGAGCTTTACAGATTTGGGCATACATACAACGTTACGTAATAACTTTTTTGTCGTTTCGTAAAAAACCATCTCACATCATGATACGCACTGACAGTTTGTACGAAATCAGACATGACAAAGAGAGAAGGCCCATGAACAAGACTCTATTTTCAACCGCGATCCTTTTGGCTTCCACAATTGGATTATCCTCAGCTGCACAGGCATTGTCACCAACTGAAGCTTACCTTGCATATCGCAAGGCACTCGCCAGCGCGGACACATTCGCCGATCTGAAACCATATGTGGACAAAGCGAAGTTCGCAAAATTCACGGCAGAACCAGAGAAGACGCAGAAGGAAAATCTGGGCTTGATGAAGATCTTCATAATCGAATTCACGACAAAGCTTGAAGTCGTATCTGAGAAGATCGATGGGAATAATGCCACCTTAGAGACAAAGTACTGCTCTGAAAACAAGAAGGGCACGTCGACAATTAAACTTGTTCTTCAGGACGAAAAATGGAGGACACTCGACGAGGAAGGCAAAGTAGGGTTGGAGAAATGTGAGTAGCGCGACCTTATGAAGACGTCACGTTCTGGTTTGTTGGCAAGGACCCAAGGATTTGAACACGCCGCCAGAGGCGGCCACTTGAAGCGTCGGGGTTCGACCATCAGCTCGCCGCGATGAAACACCGTGCGACTTCACACCCATCAATGGTGGCAGGGGCGCAGGGATTCGAACCCCGATAGCGCGAGTCAGAGTCGCGAGTAATAACCATTATACGACGCCCCTACGCGACAAAAATTGAGCGGTTGCCAAGCTGGCAGACATGCGATTTGTGCGCGCGGAGACGGGGACATAGGCCGATCGGATGGTGATTGCAAGGGCCTAGCCTGGCCTGCCTCTCACCCCCAACACCTTAAGCAGAGATTTACCACGTTGTCGGGCAAAGCGTCTCCTGCGAGACGTTTGAACCGCAAGGCGCTCTGGCGCGTCCAATCAGGAAGCACATCTGATTGGAGTAAAATCGAAATGACTGATCCCTTCGAACCGACGCTTCTTACCGTCCTGTACTGGTTCTTCGTCGGAACCATCGTGGTGAGCGGCTTCACCGCCTGGCGACTGGCCCGCTGGATGCGGATTGAACCGAAACGTCCGCAACCGTTCTGACCGGGCTGGCCCTCAATCGAAACCGGACTCCCGCGCCCGGACCACAGCGCTGACAACTTCATTGTATGGCGCCTCCATTTCCAGTTCCTCGGCAAGCACCGGAACGATACCGTTGATCACGTCGATCTCCGATTTGCGTCCCGCCATGTGATCGAGTGCCATGGAGGGACGGGCAGCCGACAGGCGATCCGCAAACGCCGTGATGTAGGCAATCGGATCATCAAACGAAAATGCAACGCCCTTGGCGCGTCCAATCTCCCAAGCTTCCAGACCGCAATTCAGACAAATGCTCCATGAGTCCGCGCTCGCCCGCATTTCCCCAATGGTGCGACCAAACACGGTGCATGGCGCACTGAATGAGACGTTACAGATAAATTTCTCCCAGATGAGCTGATGAATGTCCGCGAACGCTTTCGCTTCAAAACCCGCCTGCCGCCAGAGTTCAGCAGTTGCTTCTGCACGTGTTGTCAGCCCACCCACCACCTCGCCAATACGAATGAGCTTCATGGAGGCATGATGGACATGGCCCGGCCCTTTCATGGCGGCACCAAATGCCTCTGCAATACCAAGTAACACGTTGGCATCCGGGAGCTCCTTGAGGACGCGCTCCGCAGCGCCGAGGCCATTCTGCATGGCCAGAACCACGGTGTCTTGTCGCACGATCGGTTTCATGGCGCGTGCAGCGGTTGGCACGTGTCCCGCCTTCACCGCCAGGATCACAAGATCGCATGGCCCCACCTCGGACGGTGAGCTCGCAACCTTGATGTTTGTCACGACACGGTCACCACTGGCGCCTTCAACCCGCAAGCCGGTGCTGGTGATCGCGTCAAGATGCTCTTGCCAGACGTCGACAGCCCAGACCTCGTGCACTCCGCTGTCTGCCATGAGGCCCGCATAGATCGAGCCCATGGCACCGGCACCAATAATTGCAATTTTCATCCGCGCATCTCTCGCTTCTCTGGAATGCCTCAGCTCGTCAATTGTGCTGGCAAAAGGATATCATGCGTGTTCCGCAGCGCGGCGTCCACGTCTGCACCGAGATGCGACGGGTGATGCGTCGTGAGGATGTCCTTCGCCTTGGCGATGGCGCGGGCGCGGATATCGAGGCCGCCAGCGTCCTGCCACTCGGACACGGACTGGCGGTCGGCGATTTCGGGATAGAGGTAGTCTGTCGTCATGCGGGCGAATGTGTCGGGATTTCCAAGAAAATGTCCCTCACCCGCCACGACGCTCGCCATTACTTCTTCAGCGAGCGTCTCCTCGCTCACATCCATTCCCCGCACGGAGCGCATGATGGCGCCAAGCATGTCGTTGTCGATCACGTAGCTCTCGTGCGCGCACCCCATCAGGCTGGCCTGCATCCCACATGCCTGGCTGATCACGTTGCATCCAGCATGGGCCGCAAGTGCAACGGCATGCGCCTTCTCGTAACCACTTTGTGCATCGGGAAGTTTTGCATCCGTGCCTCCAGCGATGCACGAGTTCGGCAGGTCGTAGTAATTGCACATCTGGATGCTGGCGGCCGTTGCTACAGCTTGCTCGCCCGAGCCGCCTGTCAAAGCCCCGGTGCGGAGATCGGCAATTAGTGTGCGGGGACCAAGAATGCCCTGGGCTTGTGGATCAATGCACCATGCAAAGACGAGACCTGCGAGGCACTCGACAAGGGTTTGCACAACGGAGCCGGTGAGGGATGCCGGGCTGGACGCGCCGGCCTGGTCGAACGAGTTGATCTGGAAGGGAATGCCGTGGCGCACGCACTGCTCCATCACCGCACAGGACGTCGGGTCGAAGCGCAGCGGCGGGACGACGTGATTGATGTTGACGGAGAGAAATGGCTTGTCCCGGAATGCCGTTTCGCTTCCGGCAACTGTGGCGCACATGTCAGCGATGGATGCCACGTGTTCCGGTGCACTGGCGCTGACGAAGACATGCTTCGCGGTGCCGCGCAGGCAGGCATACGCCGTGTTGATATCGAGATCACGCGGCGTTGGCATATCGCGCGCCACGACAGAGCGGACGAAAAAGTGGAGATTATCAAGCGCATCGACCATACGGGCCGCGTCATAAAGATCACGAAGCGTCGCATCGCGATATACGCCGGTGTCTATATCGATCATGCTGGGCGCGGCACCGCCAGAGCCAACATGCACATTCGTGCCGGAGAGGTCGAGTTCGCAACCAGATTTCTGGCCGTGAAGGACAACATCACGACGCGCGCTTGCGATGACATCCTCAACCAGCGCGCGGGGAAATGTCAGTCGTCCCGCATTGTTTACAATACCGCCATTTGATGTGATCCGATCGACCACAAAATCCGGCGCTTCACCAAGACCGACGTTTTCCATCACGTTGAGAACGGCGCCATGGACACGTTGAGCCTCCACGTCCGTGAAAGGGCGATATGCGCCGCCGGGCAAACCGGGATGAACAACAGATCTTGTTTCGCGTTCCACATTTGAACGGTTGCGACCACCACGCCGCGTCTTGCGGAGGGTTGGCGGTTTCTGGTCTATGTCCGAAGCTGTCATCGCGTTGTACCGTTCAAAACGTGCAAATTACCACACGTCCAACGCCCCTCAAAAGCGGCGTGCACTGACGACGAAAGCCTGGATCGTTTCATCTCCAAGTGCCTTGCGGGCTTCCAACCTGTGAACGCCCTTCACCAGAACATAGCGGTTCTTGTCCTCACGCACCTGGATCGGCTGCTCCGCGCCGTCTTCCAGAATGTTGTCCGCGACTTCATCCAGCCGTTCAGTATCGAGTTCCTTGCGCCGACCAGCCGGCACGTAGATATCGTCAATCTTCAATTCGATAGCGCGCAACTGAGGTCTCCTTGCAGGGTGTCATTCGGCAGGTGTCGGCACTGAGTTCTAACAGTATACGTCAATATTGTCCGACCGTTCGCTACACAGTGGCACGCTGAAAATACAATCCAAGGAAAAATGCATGGTGTTGGCGTGATGTGTTACGCGTCGAGCACCTTCTGGTCGCTGTCTCGACCGCGACGCCACGTATCCTCACGCTTGAGGAAATCATGCAGGGTTTTACCAGGCTCATTGCGAAACTTGTGTTCCCCAAGGGCGAAGTTTGAAATTCGATCGAGACGGAAGGTACGGAAATTCTCACGCAGATCGCACCAGGCCGCCAGCAACCAGACGGGCCCGAAATATGCGAGGGATAAGGGCCGTACCGTACGCTCCGTCACGTCACCCGCCGCATCACGATACCCAAAACTCAGAACGTGCCGCTCGCGAATGGCACGTCGAAGGTCTGCCAGTTCAAAAGTAATGGGCTCCATGAAATGTTCCGACGGCGCCAGCAACGCGACTTCCGCCATATAGGTGCGTAAACGATCCGGTAAGACGGCTTCGACCTTGGCAATTACATCGCTCGCTGCATTTGCAAGCTCGGGATCCGCCCAGGATTCTACAATCCGTGCTCCGAGGATCAGCGCCTCGATCTCGCTCTCCTTCAACATGAGCGGTGGCAGATCGAACCCCGCTTTGAGGACATAACCAACGCCTGCCTCGCCTTCGATGGGAACACCACTGGTCATCAAATCCTGGATGTCGCGGTAGATCGTGCGTTCGGAAACCTCCAGTTCCTCAGCGAGATCTCTGGCGCGAACCAGGTCCTTGCGGCGCAGGAGTTGAATAATTTCGAAGAGGCGGTCGGCGCGACGCATTTGGAGGCTCCTGTTCGTGCTGTGGATGACATGGACCCTACCTGACCACTCCTGACACCACGGTGTCAGGAGTGGTGACACCTCCTGACATTATGCTGGCAGCAGCACTCTGCAACAGTCCTGACATGCAAAACGGCTATGTCGCCGTCAGCGTCCTCACTTCCCCCTCAACTGGAGGTTTCGCCATGACGATCCAAACTGGTTTTTCCGATATCGCAGTCCTGCAGAATAACCGTTCCCAAATCCAACAGTCTATTCTTGGCTGGTTCAAGCGCCGCTATGCACTGGCCCAGGATCGCCGGGACGTTCGTCGCCTGCTGGATCTCAACTCGCGCCTGCTTGACGACATGGGGCTGGAGCGCTCTGACGTCACCTGGGCACTGACAGCGCCTGGCAAGACGCCGCCCAGCCAACGCCTGAAGGCGCTCCGCATACAACGTTCGCGCGATCGTCTGCGCCGCCTGCGGGGCCGACACGCATAAACCGACCAACACGACAACCGTGGCAGGCACGCTCCGATTCCGTGTCTGCTGCGCGCACCTGTGGCACATCCGCGCGATGGATCGATCAAACACCAATCCTCCCGATATAGAGCGTAAATACAACGGACTTTGAACAAATCCGTCACGTGCGCTGATTACCCTGTAATCGAATCAAATTCTCTGATCTTTCAACGAGATGAGAATGCGCATGAGCGGTATGGGGGGCTCCAATTGCTACAGATTTCACCGTCGTCCAGTACGACGACGCGCGATTCCGAACAGAGACCCGCACGTGAATGGCTGAAGGTGCTTGCGCAATACCGCAAACCGAGCACTGTTCGCAGTACAACAGAGATTGTCATAACGGCCGGGCCCTTCATCGTTCTATGGCTACTTGCCTGGTGGTCGCTCGGTGTGAGCTATCTGCTTACAGCGTTGTTCGTAACCGGTGCGGCATTCATGCTCGTGCGGCTTTTTCTGATCCAGCACGATTGTGGACATCAGTCGTTCTTTCACAATCGCTCGACAAACGACTGGATCGGACGGGTGCTCGGCGTGTTCACGGTGACGCCGTACGATGTTTGGCGCAAAGCGCACTCGCAGCATCATTCGCATTCCGGAAATCTGGACTATCGCGGCATCGGTGAAGTGACAACGCTGACGGTCCGGGAATATGAGGAAGCTTCTTGGTGGCGTAAGGTTCTGTATCGGATGTATCGTGACCCAACCGTGATGTTCGGAATCGGACCAGCTTACGTGTTCCTGCTGCGCAACCGGTTGCCGATCGGCATGATGCGCGGTTCCGGTTGGTCACCGTGGATCAGCACGATGGGCACGAACCTGGGCATTGCGGGTCTCGCCGCACTGATGATGTGGCTCATCGGCCCGCTGCCATTTCTTGCCGTGCATGTACCGATCGTGGTGCTGGCGGCAACGATTGGTGTCTGGCTGTTCTACGTGCAGCACCAGTTCGAATATACAACGTGGGAAGAAGACCGCGACTGGGACATGCAGGACGCAGCTCTCTACGGGAGCTCACACTATGTGCTGCCCAAACCGCTGCAGTGGGCGACCGCCAACATCGGTATTCACCACGTGCACCATCTGTATTCGCGTATCCCGTACTACCGACTTCCGCAGATACTCAAGGATCATCCGGAGTTGAATTCAATCCAGCGCCTGACGGTTCGTGAGAGCTTTTCGTGTGTACGCCTCCAACTTTGGGATGAAGCACGCAAGAAGTTGGTCTCGTTTTCGGAAGCCCGTAAACACGCGCGCGAAACAGGTTGATCAGAGATCATTTTTGAACGCGTCGATTGATAACGTCACGCGAGATTTATCACCCCTCATCGCAGGTTCATTGTGTGACCGCACGTTCATATTCAAATAGACTAAGCAAACGTCTTCCTGACGGCATGCATCTGCCGTCCGAGATCGTCCTCGCCTTTGACTGGCTTGAAGGACAAGGATGGCTGCAGAGTTTTCAAGACAGGAAAAAACCCGAAAAATTCAAGAACCAGTTTCTCAGCATCTATCCACCAAACGAAATGGATTTACCCGGAACCACGGATGTCATCTTCAATTCCTCGCATGTGAAGTACACAGAATTCTGGAGCACACCGGATCCGAATATTGACGCTCGAATATTTCCACTTGCCCGAACGAGTGCGGATGGAGGCCGCGCCGCTCTGTGGCTTGCACCTGACGGCAGGCAATGGTTTGTCCACCTCGGGCACGACGAACTTGGCATTATCTCGGATCATCCGGTAACATTTTTGATCTTTCTGGCCATGGGTTACATGGAGCCGGGCGGGTTTGCAGACACAACGCGTACACCGCTGGAAGTGGCTCTCGACTACTACGGAAAAAGCCACGTCGATGATCTGGATCCTGAAAGCGACGAAGTAGAACCTCAACCCTCCGCTGCATTTCAGAAGTTCTTGCAAGATACTTTTGATATTGGCCCGTTTCCGAAACGTGCCAGTGATCTCGGTATAGAGCCCTTCTGCGAATACGATGATGCGACCACGAACGATCCGTTTGCAAAATGGCTCAACGCGGTCACGCCACCTCCAACAGCCGAGGAACTGGCAGAAGTAGAAAAATATTCCCGATTGGCGGAAGAGATGACCGGGGACATCGAGAAACTGACTCAGAATCTTGATGATCCCAATCTCATCAAGAAACTGACAGACTATTTTTCGAGCAAATTCAAAACCTGAGTGTACGCACTTCAGCCTGACACCGTGCTGATAATCAAAACGCCTCCAGCGAAGAGCAACAAGATCAGCACAATCTGATTGTAGCGCGCATCCGGAAGACGCCGATACACGCGATGTCCTATCCAAACCCCAGTAAGTGTGGCCGGTAACGCGGTCGCGATACTCGGTAAGATGCTCGGGGTCAGAACTCCTGCAACAGCGTGAGCCATGAGAGCCAGCGTCAAAATCACCAGGTTGAAGGACTGAAACACGGCACGCCGCGTTGCCTTGTCCCAGCCGCGCAATCCGGTCCAAAGTGTCGGCAGAACGCCGGACAACCCTGCGATTCCTCCAAGAATACCACCTGCGAAACCCACCCCAGCGTCGGCCGCTTTCCCGCCCCACACGAGGTTCGGGAGCTGCCGCTGGAACAACGCAAGCGTGCAGTAGCTGACAAGCAGAACACCTACACCGAGGCGGAAGAGCTCCGGTGTAACGAGCACCAGCGCGGCTGTCCCAACCGGTATGCCCAGCATGCCACCTGCGATGAAGGGCGCAACCCGACGCCATTCAATCGCATGCCAGATCGAAGGTAGCACTTGAAGCTGACCGACGATCGAGCAGATCACAACAAGCGATCCGGCCTGAACCGGAGGAAGCACGAGCAACCAGACGGGAAGCGCAGTCAGCCCCGTGCCGAAGCCGGTTAGCCCGGATACAAATCCACCAGCGAGTGCGCCAACAAAAATAATGGCAACAGCTTCTGTCATACCCAGGACCGATGCAAATCGCCCGGTTTGCGATTATTTCTCTGGAAGAGAAAGTGCCCAATCAAGCCCTTCACCGACCCACTCGGCCCGAATGCTATGACCACGCGGGTGCGTGCAGAGATCGAGCTGCTTGCCACTCGTGCACTGTGACCAGATCTCACATTCAAGGCGTTCTGTTTTCTGAGTGGCATTGGCGGTTGCGGGGCACTGATTGATCTGACGGTAAAGACGCATCCCGTCCAGGATTGACATCGAGTTGTAGACGCCAACGGTATCGTACGCCACCACGCGATCCGTCAGACCATGAATATGTCTCATGTTTACCGGACCACCGGGACAAGTCTCGGGAGTGGAATTCCAGAAGCCACCTGCAATCGGCAAATACGCGTGGAACAACGAACCCGCATAGCACGCAACATTCCAGACCATCGAGGCGCCTCGCGAGAAACCTGTCGCCATAGTCTTGTTGTCGTCGATGGGCCAGCGTCGCTTGATGTCGGCCATGATCGCGTTGACGTAGGCCAGTTCATCCCTTCCACTTTCGGCGCGGCCTTTGCCGATCTGGCGCCAGTATCCGGTTTGGGCGAATGGCGCGACGAAAATTGCACCCCTTTTTGTCGCGCCCCGGATCATACCCTTGTTACGAAAGCTTCCCTCCGGGGAGGCGTTCCAGCCATGGAAATAAACGACGAGCGATAGAGATGTCTTGCCATCCCAATCATCCGGCAGAGCGGCGAGATAGTAACCGTTCTCAATTTCGCAGCGCCCCCCCGCGCCGCACTCTGCAGCCGCAAGAGGTGTTGCAACAACGAATAAAAGAAGCAGAGAACCTACAAATATGCGCATTTCGCTTTCTCGCCCTGAAGAAGAAGGTTGTTCGATACCTGCGCTTAACAGTCGGATGAAGTCACAATGGAGTGTCCCGGCACGATTGTCAGATCCGTCACAGCGTCGGAAAAATGCCACTAGCTGCTGACGGAAAAGCAACGGGGAGCCGCGATCCACTCGCGTCACACTCCTGAATTCGCTAACTCTTTCAAGAAAGTGATGTGCGGGAGTGACGTTATGTTGAGTGCGGCATCGTGGGCCAACCGGTCCGCAATTGCGGTTGGTCTGTTTCTTTTGGGGGTGATTGGCCTGGCAACCGGCAGCCTGGCTTCTGACCCTTTGACCATTGCCGTAATGTACAGCTCTGACCGCAATCGGTGCTTCACACCCGGCGTAGTGACCTCAATCCGCCACTTCACCAAACGTCGCGCTGCAGAAATCAATGCGAACGGCGGCATTGCGGGTCGTAAAGTCCGTGTGGCCTATTTCGACGATTTTGCAACAACCAAGGAAACCGTGAAGAACACGGAGGCCGCCCTCACGGATAAAAACCTTGCAGCTATTGTCGGCATGTCCAGTTCGACCCGCGGCAAGGCTATCGTGCAGAAGATTGGTGCGGCCAAAGTGCCGTGGATTTCCGGAATGTCGCGAGGCGATATCTACGCAGCCTATCCCAATATCTTCTCCATGGAACCGGCGGTGGTGGATGAGATCGCGTCGGTTCGCAGATTTGTTGCGTCACGCGGCTTCAGGCAACCTGCCTTTATCGGATTTTCAGGAGATTTATACGCAGAACGGATTGCGTCCGCACTCAACGATGTGGATGGTGATGAAACTCAGGTGGCGCAGCACTGGTTGCCGCAGACAGATGACTATTCTCTGGATGAAGATGCGTTGCAGAGTGCCATTGACGCGATCAAGATGGCGAACTCCGACGTCGTCTTCGTTGCTCTGAACAGCGGTCCCGGTGCAAAATTCCTGCGTCGCCTGACAGAAGCTGGAATTTCCATTCCTGCATTCGTCGTGCTCGGTCGCATCAGCCGCATGAAACCGTTGCTACCAGGCGATACGTTCAAACAGGACATGTTCGAGTTGGGCCGTGAGGGCGTGCCCGACGTTTACAATGAACGTCTTCAACAACGGATTTGGAAAGACGCACACACCCGCTGGATTTTTGAGGATGCACGCTCGCCCGACGCACCTGCCGCCTGCGCCAGCAAGGCCGAACCTGTGTCGATCAGCGATGTGCGCAGCCGAAACAACCGACGCGCGATCGGACGTGGTGTGCAGCATGGCGATGCACTCATGCTGATGGCTGAAGCCGCAAAAGGGCTGGAACCCGGTGCAAATATTACGGACATTCGCTCTGCAATTGCCAAAGGCCTTGCGTCCCATCGACAAGGCAAGAAGATCTTTCGTGGCTGGTGGCAAGACTGGTCGTTTGCGCCATCTCGTGCCGTGGGTGAACAAACGCTACTTGTGCGCCAACGCTCCGACGAAACCGACATCACACTAGCGCCAAAGCAGTACGTCTTGCGTGGCGGCAAGGTGCTCGACACGCCGGTTGTGTACATCGCGGTTGATCCCGTGCGGATCTATCGGGTCGACAGCAACGAGAAGACGTTTCAGGCCGAATTCTATCTTTCGTTCCGCACGGAAGGTGACATCTCGCTCAGTGATATCGAGTTCACGAATGCGTTCCGTTCTCCACTGAGTAACGAGCCGGTGATCAGTGCGCGCCGGATCCACGGGACGGACCAGGCTGGGCCGGGACTGAAGCTCTATCGCATCACAGGCAAATTCACGTTCGATCCTGAACTCAATCAGTACCCGTTCGACCGCCAACGGTTTTCAGTTTCATTCCAGCCCTCCAATACGACGTCGCCTTTTTTCATTCAACCGCCACCACCGCGATTGCGAAAAGCGGATTTCGACACTGACGGCTGGCGGAAAATCACATCTTACGTCGGGTCGGATCAGGATATCATTTCGGTCGTCGGGAACGGTGCGGGCGACAAGGTGATCATTCCCCTCGACAAGTTCAACTACACCTGGATCATGAAACGACTGGCGACGGATTATTATCTTCAGGTTATCGTACCGCTGATTGTGATTCTGGCTGTTACATACCTGTCGATCTTCATTCCGGCGCAACGCCTGGAATCCGTGGTTGCCATTCAAGTCACAGCACTGCTGTCTTCGATTGCGCTGTACCTGGCCATACCGAAGGTTGATTCCGACCAGGCAACGACATCAGACATTGTATTTGTGGTCACCTATACCGCCATTTCCGTCATGCTCGGGCTATCGATTCTGCGGGTCAATTTTGCGACACTCGAATGGAGCAAGGCTGCCGCAGCCGTGAAAGGCGTCCAGCTCACGTTCATGCCCATCGTCGTATTGCTCATGTCAGACTATATTCTGGCGCAGAATGCCGCCACCGGCGTCTCACCGATCCGGAAATACATCGGTGACATTGTGAGCCACATTACGACGCGGGCGCTGTGAAACACGTTCAGGTGGAAAAATACACGTCAAGCCAATGGTCTTCAGACTGGATTGCCCAGGGATGCGCATCTGGATGAAACACTCATTTAATCATCACCCCGAACCCGCCCGCGTGTGCGCTTGACGCTGCTGCGTTGCGTTTTTTTATCCATACGCCGTTGCCGAGCCGCACGACTGGGCCGCGTCGGCACACGCGTCTTCGGAGCGATCGCCGCTTCGGCAATCATGGTGGTCAGCCGGTCAAGCGCATCACGTCTGTTGGCATCCTGCGTACGCTTGCGATTTGCAGTGATGACGATCACGCCTTCTTTGGTCAGTTTTGATCCGGCGCGTGCCTCAAGGCGTCGGCGCACAGGAGTCGGTAGGGACGGTGAGTGACGCACATCAAATCGCAACTGTACCGCCGTCGCAACCTTGTTGACGTTCTGACCACCAGGACCGCCCGCACGTATGAACGTTTCGGTGATCTCGTCTTCGTCGATCGAGAGAGTGTCAGTGACCTGAATCGCCACAACAATTGCCTTGCTGGTTTACTTGAGAGGGCGATGCGGCAAACGACATCTCATCCGCACCCTTCACAACCTTTGCCTGGATCTGAGCTGGAACCTGTCCGGCAAGATAGGAGATCGCCGCCTGAACACCACCTGCATGATGTGGGATTTCGAGAGCCGCAAGTGTCATCTCAATGACAGACAATGTGCCAAACATCATCGGAGCATTCACATGCCCCATGTGTGCAATACGAAAACCCTGCCCGGCCTGCTCTCCGATCGCAATTCCCAATACCACACCGCATTGGCTGCGCGCATAGTCGAGAATCGGTTGCGGAGTGATGTCTCCCAACGTACGCACCATGGTGATTGAGTTGGCCCGTTCTGCCGGATTGTCGATGTTGAAGGCAAGCGCACCACCACCACACCACACCTCGACAGCAAGACGGGTGGCTTCAGCAAGCAACGCATGGCGATGCCAGGCCGCAGGCAACCCTTCGTCAAGGAGAATATCTATCCCCTTGCGCAGGCCAAATAGCAGATGCTCCGGCGGCGTGCCGCAATATTTCAGATAATGCTCTTCACCATCACGCGCCGTCCAGTCCCAATAGGGGGTTGTGAGATCGGCGCTCTGGTGCGCCGCTTTCGCCTTTGCCCCAACAGCGCAGAAACTGAGACCGGGCGGTGTCATCAAACCCTTTTGTGAACCGGATACGGAAACATCCACACCCCAGTCATCCATCAGAAATTCCATTGTCCCAAGGGATGCAATGGTATCGACCATGAAGAGGGCATCCGAGTTCGCATGGCTGATGGCTTTGCGAATGGCCGGGATATCGTTCACGACACCCGTGGCCGTGTCGACCTGAACAACGAGAACAGCTTTAAAGGTGTTGCCATCGGGTTGACTCAGGCGCTTCGCAACGGCATCCGGTTTGACGGCTGCATGATGGCTTCCGGGCAGGATCTCAACTTCGACGCCGAGTTTGTGTGCCATCTCGCCCCAGCCAACGGCAAAGCGGCCACTCTCCAAAATGAGAACCTTATCGCCCCGTGAAAGCGTATTCACGAGCGCTGCTTCCCAGGCACCATGGCCGTTTGCTGCATAGATGTATGTGTCGCCTGTCGTCTGGAAAACGGTCTTGAGATCTGCGAGACAGGTGGACGTGAGCGACAACAGTTCGTCTGAGTAAATATCGCGCGCCGGCTGATGCATCGCATTCAGGACGGCATCAGGCACAGTTGTCGGACCCGGAATCGCCAGAAATTCGCGGCCGTGGCGGACGGTCATGGGGAAACTCCGTAAGGTGTGGGACAGTAACAATGACATTGGCGGATACAGAGTATCGTGGCAAGCGTTGCCAACCTGCTCATGTTTGAAGAATTCTCGAGAAATTGGGCCGCACGGTCTCCAGGCGCAGGACAAGAAGCGAGCAATCCATGAGCAAGGCCAAACTTGTTGTCACATCCGATCCTGAAAAAACGACTCTGTCGCAGAAGCATGCGGAGGTCGTATGCGACCAGCTAAAACGTACTGGTTTAGGCGGACACGATCATGCGTTCGCTGGTCCTTCCTCGTACGATGTGACGCTGGATGCAGAAGATTTCAGTTTTTCCCATGAGGGCGCGTCGGATCGCGTTTCAGGTTTTGCGCACCTCTTTGATCTTGAAGAAGAACCGCAATTCAGAGATGCGGATTATAATATTGTTGCAACACAAAGCCGTCGCAAGAAACTCCTCGTCGCCGACATGGAATCGACGATCATCGAACAGGAGTGTCTTGATGAACTGGCGGACTATGTTGGTTTGCGAGATCGTGTATCCGAGATCACTGAACGTGCCATGCAAGGCGAACTGGACTTTGAAGAAGCACTTCGCGAACGTGTCCGCTTGTTACGCGGCTTGAGCATCGATCTCCTGGAAGACCTTTACACTTCAAAAGTGACCCTCATGTCCGGGGCAGAAACCCTTGTTGCAACCATGGCTGCCAACGGCGCGCATTGCGCACTCGTCTCAGGCGGGTTCACATGGTTCACGTCGCGCATTGCGCAACGGCTCGGGTTCCAGTCCCATCAGGCAAATGAGCTGATTATCGAGAACGGGAAGCTGACCGGCGAGGTCGGTATGCCAATTCTCGGGCGTGCCGCAAAGAAGCAGGCTCTCGATCGCCTGTGCCGTGAGCTCAACATCACACCGACCGACGCCATAACCGTGGGTGACGGGGCCAATGATCTCGACATGCTCACTGCAGCCGGAGAAGCCGGTGGCATCGGCGTCGCCTTCCACGCCAAACCCCTGGTTGCACAAACGGCCCCCCACCGCATCGATCACGGCGATCTTACAGCTTTGCTTTACTTGCAAGGGTACACGCAAGACGCGTTTGCCAGCCCCAAATGACAGCATTTTGATGGTTTTTGGTGGCAGCAGACCGATGTTGGAGCATACGTTGCCTCAAATTGCTCTGAACCTTCCAGTGATCTGGCACGACCAATGCTCAGATGATCAAGAAGGACAAGACAATGCGTACTGCACCAAAAAGCATCAGCCCCGTCATCCACGCAACGGTCTTCAAGGCTGCAAATAACAACCCCCGCCCCTTGCCTGGGAGTGAACGTGCCAAAGCCCTGCTCGACCGCTGGCTCGATGACGAATGTCGGTTACGCGAAACAGTCCAGCATGCCGCCATTATCGAAAGCACACCAGAACACATATTTTGAAATCTGACAGTGAGGTCAGCGCCAGGATCGCTCTCTCAGTCGTTCCTGAAATGTTATCCAAGCATCTTACCAGATTCAGTTCGCATCACGCTCCAGCGGCAACGCAATAAATCGCAATTCGCCCTTTGCACCCGAGACCAACAGTAACGCAGATTTCCGACCGGTTTCGTTGATCTCTGCCAGCCGTTCCAGGATATCTTCCGGATCTTCGACCTCTTTTTGCGTCACCTCAAGAATGACGTCGCCGGGCTTCAAACCTTTTTGCGCAGCGACGCTCTCCTCATCCACTTCAAGCACCAGAACACCTTCGACATCGTCCTTGATCTTGAACTCCGAGCGTTTGTCATCCGTCAATTCACCGACAACAAGACCAAGCAGACGCGTGGTCTCCGCTTTCGGTTCATCCGGTTCCTCAGTGGTGTCCTCCGGCTTTGCGCTGGTCTTTTTCGCCTCAGTCAGCCGTGCGGTACGGATCGTCAATGTCTCGTTCTTGCCATCGCGAAGCACTTGCACGGGCACGTCCTTATCGACCGGCGTGCGCGCAACGATTCGCGGTAGCCCGCGCATGTTCTCCACGTCACGGCCATCGAACTTCAGGATGACGTCGCCAGGTTTCAGGCCACCCTTCTCGGCCGGACTGTCCTTGGTGACATCCGCAACCAGCGCGCCACGCGCCCGATCCAGCCCGAGGCTCTCTGCAATTTCCTCGCTGACGGACTGGATACGAACGCCCAGCCAACCCCGCCGTGTTTCCCCAAAATCGCGCAACTGATCGATGATATATGTGGCCGTGTTCGACGGCACCGCAAATCCGATGCCGATGGACCCACCAGTTGGTGAGATGATGGCCGTGTTCACGCCAATAACCTCACCCTTGAGATTAAAGAGCGGTCCACCGGAATTCCCCTTGTTGATAGACGCGTCCGTCTGGATGAACTCGTCATAGGGGCCAGAGTTGATATCCCGTTTCTTCGCCGAAATAATTCCGGATGTCACGGTGCCACCCAATCCGAAAGGGTTCCCAATCGCAATCACACAATCACCGACGCGCATGCTCGCAGAGTCGCCGAACGGAACGGCAACAAGCGGTTTGTCTTTTTTTGGCGTGACCTTCAACAGGGCAAGATCCGTCTTGGGGTCTCGACCGAGGACCTTGTCGACCTTGATTTTTGATCCATCCGTGAAAACAACGTGAATTTCATCCGCTTCTTTGATCACGTGATTGTTGGTTACGACCAATCCATCTGTACCAATCACGAACCCGGAACCAAGAGAGTTCACTTTGCGCTTTTGTCGCGGTTGATCTTTCTGATCGAAGAATTCCTGAAAGAATTCTTCAAACGGTGACCCTTCAGGAACCTGCGGCAGGGGAATGCCGGACGGTCCCTTGAGTGTCTGGCTTGTCGAAATATTTACGACTGAGCCCATCAAACCTTCGACAATGGGAGCCAATGTATCCCGACAGGCGTGCGCCACGTCCGACCACGTGAGTGCCGCAGCTATTGTGGCGGCAGCCAATGTGAAGCGTTGGCGCGCATCAGTGTGGCGGCGAGATGCAAGTGAGCATGATGCAGGATCGGTTTTGAGGGTCTGAATACGCATTTTGGAGCTCCCGAAGCAGAGTACGTCCGGCCATTCAGCATGTTGGGTCCATGCAGGCGGTATTTCAAGCGCTATCGCTCAACCGTAAACAGGACGTGTTCGGCAGCAGTGCGGCAGCAACCGCTCAGGCGCGCACAAGCCAGACGATGATAACGCCGAGTGCAACGCTGAACACCGCCACATTGCGCACCGTACTTTCCGGCATTTCACTAACAGCTTCCAGCATCTTTCGCGCATAACCGGGAACAACGGCCCAGATCAGACCTTCAATAACGAAAACGAGCCCGAGGGCGACAAGCAAATCTGTCATCGTCCATCAGGCTCGCAATTTTGTTTCAGGACTTGGGCTTCAGGTTTACTGCGTAGCGCCTGCCGGTTTCGTTTTGCCCTTGCCGCCAAACGGATCGCCAAAGTACTTGAAGAAATCCGTATTCGGGTTAATCACCAGGCGCGTATCCTTCGACTTCAGACCAAGCTCATAGGCTTCCATCGAACGGTAGAACGCGAAGAAATCCGGATCCTTGTTGAACGCGTCCGCAAAGATGGCGTTGCGTTCCGCATCGCCTTCACCGCGCAGGATTTCTGATTTCTGCGTGGCTTCGGCGCGGACAACTGTTGCTTCACGATTGGCGTTGGCACGGATACGGCGAGAAATTTCTTCCCCCTGTGCCCGGATTTCTGCCGCTTCCTGCTGACGTTCCGTCTGCATACGTTTGTAGATCGCCTCACTGTTGGCTTGCGGCAGGTCGGCGCGCTTGATCCGCACGTCAACAACATCAATACCGAGGCTTTCGGCCCGACGGTCCATTTCCGCAGAAATCTGTTCCATCAGAATTTTTCGCTTGTCTCGCACGATTTCCGTAAACGTCGCACCACCAAGAGCACTCCGCAGCGCAGAGTTCAGGAAGTTACCCAACTGAATATCTGCCTGCGACTGTGTGCCTGCCGCCTGATAAAATTTCAGCGGGTTGACGATCCGGTAACGCGCGAAGGCATCCACCACGAGACGTTTTTGTCCGCTCGCAATGATTTCCAACGGTGGCGTATCAAGGTCAAGAATACGCTTGTCGAAGTACGTCACCGTCTGAATGAACGGCGTCTTGAATTTGAGGCCGGGTTCGCTCGTACCGTAGACATTGATCTGCCGGTCGACTTTGCCGAGTTCAAGAACCAGCGCCTGCTGGGTTTCTGACACCACAAAGACAGAGAGGGAGGCAACGATCGCGGCCAGGCCAGCGAGAACTGCCGCAACAGCAAGAAAGACTCTCATGACTTATTGTCCTCTGCTCGAAGAACTGGAGCGGTTCAATTCGTTCAACGGAAGATAGGGAACGACACCACCGCCAGAACTGTTGTCGATAATGATCTTGTCGGTGCCACCGAACACACGTTCCATGGTCTCAAGATACATGCGCCGCCGTGTCACTTCCGGAGATTTCGCATATTCGCCATAGATCTTGTTGAAGCGGTCGGCCTTACCTTTCGCCTCTGCGATATTCTTCTCTTTGTAGGCCTGTGCGGCCTGGGTGATGGTTTCAGCCTCACCACGGGCTTCCGGCACAACTTTCTTGCCGTAGGCGTTGGCCTCGTTCTGGGCGCGCTCCTGGTCAGCCTTGGCTGCCTGAACATCACGGAACGACCCAATCACCTCGGCTGGAGGATCAACTCTGAGCAACTGCACTTCCTGCACATTGATGCCTGCTTTGTAGCTGTCCAGCGTTGACTGGATCAATTCCACGGAATCGCTTTCAACCTGTCCGCGATCCTGTGTGAGGATACGCTGGATATCGCGTTGCCCGATAATCTCCCGCATCGCGCTTTCGGACACTACTTTCACGGTTCCGACCGGGTTTTGAATATTGAAGACGTATTCCGGTGCATTCTTGATGTTCCAGATTACTACGAAATCCAGGTCGACGATGTTCTCGTCACCCGTCAGCATGAGGCTCTCTTCCGGATACCCGTCTCCAGCTGAGCGGTATCGACCAGCATCCACATTCTGATTGCGGAACCCGACTTCGGTGCGCTGTAGCTGCGTCACCGGAACCTTTTGAACGGTTTCCAGCGGGTCAGGCAGCTTGAAGTGAAAGCCTTCAGGCAACTGGCCGGCAAACTGACCAAAGCGGAGTTTCACACCCACTTCGTTCGGGTTAATTGTTACGAAGCAGAGGTAACCGAGGAAAACCAGCCCCCCGATCACGGCAGCAAGCGCTCCAAGGCCCCAACTGCCCTTGCCGCCACCCATCTGCTTGAAACGGTCCTGGCTGCGTTTCAGGATTTCCTCGAGGTCTGGCTGCTGGCCACCGCCTTTGCCGCCGCCGCTTCCGCCGCCACCGCTCGGTCCCTGGCCCCATGGGCCTCCGCCGTTGCCGCCGCCACCTTGATTGCTCCAGGGCATATGTTCTTGTCCTTGCGTGGGTAACCTGCTCGCGTCCGCTTTGCAGCCCGCGTGCCGAAATGGGTGCGACCAGACGGTCGCGGGATCATGAGACGTGTTACTGCATGTCGAGGAGGCGGTGCCTCCTGCACTGCATCATGGAATTCTTGTGCTCGTTGCCCTTGCTTATAGTGCAGCCGCGCGCGCGCTGTAAACGTGCGTCTGACATCGATTATGGGCGAGAGATTGGGGCACAGAGCCCACCATTCAAGGCCATTCGTCAGGATTGAATGCTCAATTCGTAGCGATCCGCTCATAAACCATAATGGAATAACCATGGTCATCGCGCGGCCCAGCCTCGTGGCGGTCGCTTGAGCGTTCCCGCCAGACCGCTGAATCAAGCGCGGGAAACTGTGCATCACCATCTGGTGACGCATGAATGCGGGTCAAATAAACACGATCTGCCTGCGGCAACGTGGCAGTATAAATCTGCGCACCGCCAATAATCGCCACTTCGTCTTGCCCAAGATCTGCGGCCAGCGTTCGCGCCACGGCAAGCCCATCGTCGATCGACGCGAATACATAAACCCCATCCGGGGCAAATTGCGGATCACGGGAGATCACGATATTGGGGCGTCCATCGAGCGGCTTGCCAATGGAATCGAATGTTTTACGACCCATGACGATCGGCTTGCCAAGCGTGATCTTGCGAAAGAATTTCAGGTCCGATGATACGTGCCAAGGCAGTCCGCCTTCACGCCCGATGACATCGTTTTCGGCCGCGGCAACCACGAGTGCAATCTCAATAGATGTATCCGTCATACCGCCACCGCTGCCTTGATATGTGGATGAGCTTCGTAGTTGCGCAACTCGAAATCGTCGTACGTGAAACTGAACAAATCCGTTACATCCGGGTTGATCGCCATCGTTGGTAGCGTGAGTGGCGTGCGCGACAACTGCAGGTCTGCCTGATCTGCATGGTTCAGATAGAGGTGTGCATCTCCAAACGTGTGAACGAAATCCCCCGGCTCAAGCCCGCAAACTTGCGCCACCATCAGCGTGAGCAAGGCGTAGGATGCGATGTTGAACGGTACGCCCAGAAAGATGTCTGCCGAACGCTGATAGAGTTGGCACGACAGTTTGTTCTCCGCGACGTAGAACTGAAACAGGCAATGACACGGTGGCAGGGCCATTGAGTCCACATCCGCCGGGTTCCACGCCGAGATGATGTGGCGGCGTGAATGTGGATTGGTTTTCAGAGCCTTAATCAGTTGCGCAATCTGGTCGATCTGGCGCCCGTCAGGTGTCGCCCACGAACGCCATTGGCGACCATAAACCGGACCCAGGTCGCCATTTTCATCTGCCCACTCATCCCAGATACGAACGCCGTTCTCTTTCAGATACGTGATGTTCGTGTCGCCAGCGAGGAACCACAGCAACTCGTGGATGATCGATTTCAGGTGCAACTTCTTGGTCGTCGTCATCGGAAAGCCGTCCGCCAGATCAAAACGCATCTGGTAACCGAAAACGCTCTGCGTGCCGGTGCCCGTGCGGTCATCCCGCGTCACGCCTGTCGTGCGGACATGGCGGAGGAGGTCAAGATAGTTCTTCATACGGGGGTGCTAGCACGATTCCGGGGAATTTGGAGGGGGCGGATCAGTGTCATAATCCTGCGGGGGCAGATGTTTGATACACATGGTGTTCGTTACCAAGCTATTAATTGCGTGAAGTAGCCTTCGAGCGCTGGAGATTCTGCGCAGTACTGGTAGTTATCTCGGTGCCAGTCTAACCTTTTCCCTCTCCAGAATCAGTTATAATTCGACCTGCAAAATTTTAAATAAATCCCCTCCGGTTCCCAGTAAAAATATCAACGCCTTGCCATTATGTTGGGACGCTAATGGAATCAATGCGGTAATCGCATGTAAGGGGAAACCGATCATGGCCAAGGGCAGTAAGAGTGCTAAACAAGTGGGAAACCCCCACAGCGACAAAGAAATCCAAGGCGGTGCCGGTGACGATTTTCTGAAGGGTTTTCACGGCAACGACACGCTACACGGCAAAGCTGGCAACGATATCATCAATGGTCGCAAAGGTAACGACGTGGCTTATGGCGGCGTCGGCAACGACGAAATATACGGCGGTGAAGGTGATGACCGTCTCCACGGCAATGCTGGCAACGATGTGCTGCACGGCGACGATGGCAACGACATCATCAGAGGCGGTAAAGGTAACGACGTGGCTTATGGCGGCGCCGACAACGACGAACTACGCGGTGGCAAGGGTGACGACCAGCTCTGGGGCGGTGAAGGTGCAGATACCATGTACGGCGGTGCCGACAATGATGAGCTTTGGGGTGGCGCCGGCAACGACACTCTAAAGGGTGGCAGCGGCAACGACGTATTGCGCGGCGGAGCCGGCAACGACAACATCAGAGGCGGCAAAGGTAACGACGTGGTCGATGGCGGCGTTGGCAACGACGTCGTGCGCGGCGGCAGCGGGAACGATCGTCTGTATGGCGGAGAGGGCGAAGACATCCTCATAGGTGGCATTGGCGACGACGAACTCCGAGGTGGTGCCGACAACGATGTTCTCAATGGCGGTCGTGGCAACGACATTCTCGCAGGTGACGGTGGCAATGATGTCATCAGAGGTGGCCGCGGCGACGATCAAATTGGCGGTGGCGAAGGCGACGACAAACTCCACGGTGGTGCCGACAACGATGTACTGTTTGGTGACGCTGGCAATGACGTTCTGAAAGGCGGTCGCGGCGACGACCGTCTTTATGGCGGAGAGGGAGAAGATATTCTGCATGGCGGCGATGGCAACGATGAAATCCGGAGTGGTGACGGCAACGACGTGCTGAAAGGCGGTCGCGGCAACGATATTCTCGCAGGTGATGCTGGCAATGATGTCATCAATGGAGGCGACGGTGACGACCGGATCGGCGGCGGCGGCGGCGACGACGAAATCTACGGCGATGCTGGCAATGATATCATGTATGGCGATGGCGGTAACGACCGTCTGCATGGCGGCGATGGCAATGATGAACTCCGTAGCGGTGACGGCAACGACGTTCTGACAGGTGGCAACGGGCACGATATTCTCCAAGGTGACGCTGGCAATGATGTCATCAACGGCGACGATGGCGACGACCGGATCGGCGGCGGTGAGGGCGACGATGAACTCCACGGTGATACCGGCAATGACATTCTATATGGTGACAGCGGCAACGACACGATGCACGGAGGTGCCGACAACGATGTTCTTTGGGGCGGCGCCGGGAACGATGTGATGTTTGGTGGCAGCGGCGACGACCGCCTCTATGGCGGTGAAGGTGCAGACACCCTGGACGGCGGCGATGGCAACGATGAAATCCGTAGCGGTGACGGCAACGACGTTCTGAATGGTGGCAACGGGAACGACACTCTCGCAGGTGATCTTGGCAATGACGTCATAAGCGGCGACGACGGCGACGACCGGATCGGCGGCGGTGAGGGCGACGATGAAATGCACGGTGGTGCCGGTAACGATGAGCTCTGGGGCGATGCTGGCAATGATGTTCTGATTGGTGGCACTGGCAGTGACCGTCTGCACGGCGGAGACGGCGCTGACACGTTCAGGTTCGTTTTAAACGATCTGGAGGATGGTAACGTCGATGTTATTACCGACTTTGAAATCGGTGTCGACAGCTTCGATTTCTCTTCAATTGAGATGAGTAGTGAGGCCTTCAACCTCGATGAGCGCGACGGGAACACTGTCGTTCAGGTTCTGTACGGAACTGAATATGTTGATGTCGCAACTCTTGAAGGTATGACCTCCATTACGGTCGATGACCTCGGCCTCCTGCTCTGACCTCTGTTGTGTTTGATCAATAAAACCGGTTCGCGGTAGCACATGAGCGCCGCGAACCAAGCAATTCCAGGAAGATTCTTCCGGCTGGTCATATGATTGCAAGCAGATGCTTCAGGTGTCAGATCTGCGGATTGTCACGAACACACGGTCATCGCAGCGTCATGGGATAGACGCCGACCAATCAGTAGGCACGTTCCGCAGGTATGCCATGTGTCCCATCACCCGAAGCGGTCCCGTCTGTTCTTTCCCGGAAAGCCCTTGAGAACAACGTTTTCGAGCATGCGGTGTGCCAACAAGAGCTTCAACCAGGCGTACTCAGCCTCAAACGTTTTGAGTTTGCATGTGCTCGAAACGTGCTTGACGGCGAGCTTCGGCTTCCATTTGTGGGACGTATACTAACGAATTTCATACTTGCGACAGACCTCTGTCCCGGTCAGGTCGTGCTGCCATTTCGTGAAAACTGCGATGATCTGTTCTATCGTGAACTGTGACGTCCTCATATCCGCCCCTCTAGTGGACGGACGCTCCGTTCAAGTGAAGAAGTAAACGGAGCTCCGGTCACTGAGACTAACTTCGCTACTAAGAAACTTGGGTGGACATATTTCGAATTTCGTTAGCGAAGTTTATCATCTACCAACCATTCTTCTCTAGTGTTGCAATCTCAACTTAGGGAAAAACGGGGAAAGTTGATATGGATCTCGGACGCGCAAAGGAGGCCCGCGATGGGCGCAATCCATCTAACTGCCATTCAACATCCTCTGTCGCTGTTGCCGACCGACCGACCGGTCAATGCTCTCCTTTGGGATTGCTGAATACTTACTCATCAAGAAATCTCGGTGATGCTGCAATCATAACCGCGATCCGCAAATTGAGCGGCGTAACTGATGTTCGGGCCAACATCACAGATGAAGTACCTGTGCAAATTTCTGGTCTGTCGTATTCAAGCGATCTGTCTGATTGCAGTCGCTTCATCTCTGTTGGCGGTGACATCTTCAACAATGCGCGTCCCAGCTTCCTGACTCGCAATTTCGCCTCCAATGTTCATCGACTTCGCGCCGACGCACACCGCACAATTGTGTTCGGACAAACAATTCCGACATCTTGTGGATGGATCGGGCTACCTCTTCTGGCCTCGGCTCTCCGGAGAACAAAGGCCGTCGTCGTCAGAGATGAGGAGAGTTTCGATGTGCTCAAAAGCTTCGACGTCAAGGTCGAGCTGTCTCATGATGCGGCGTTTTCCTTGAGTCCCACAGAACTGGGTATCCAGAGCGCAGAGCAGTTGTTCGCCAAACAGGGACTTACGGCAGAAAATACGGTTCTGCTCTCCGTTCGATCATTCGACTCGATCTACCCTCATGATCAGGAAAAATTTCAAAGATCCATGACGGAACTGTCGTCCCGCCTCCTCGATCGCGGGCATCAAGTCGCGGTGATGATCCAGTCGGATGTGAATGATCGCGATAGCGACCGAACAATTGCGAAACAGTTGCAGCAAGCAACGCCTAGACTGAAACTCATCGATTTCCTGGATGATGGAGACATAGCAAACCCTGTTGAAACACTTCTTGGCGCGCTTGCAATTGCAAAAAGCGTTGTTGCGGTTCGTTACCACGCAGCCGTTCTGCGCATGGCTGGAGGGCGGCAACCATATCATCTCTTTTATTCCCGCAAAGGCCGCGAGCTACACAAGCGCCACAGCCTTACCGGCGGAGCACTTGATGATTTTGATCCAAGCCAGGCAGTGTCGGACATCGAAGGGCTTTCTGATCGAGATTTCCGACCTGCTCCACTTCGACAGAACGTCGAGTCCTCATTTGCACATGCCTTTGAGCAGTTGGCATAATGTCAATTCTTGAAATTAAAAAGCTGGTAGAGGGTTTTTCTGCCATCGCCATACTGCGACGCGCGAGCTGTGTTGTGGGTGCTGAAATGATCAACCGCATCACGCGTATTGTGACAGCCATTGCGCTTGCAAGGACTATGGGCATCGCCGAGTTTGGCATCGCAATGGCGGCATTGACTGTTCATGAACTTGTTCGGATGTTCATCCAGAATGGTCTTGGTACACGTATCGTAACGGTGAGTGACAATGAGGTCCCAGCGACTGCCACCGCTGTACATAGACTGAACTGGGGGCTTGGTGCCACCCTTTGCGCTGTCCAATTACTGATTGCTTGGCCCATTGCATTGCAATTTGGGAGCGATGAGCTTGGATGGGCCGTCGCCATGTTGGCTTTTGTTCATGTTATTTATCCGTTTGCGATGGTTCAGGTTTACCTCGCACAGCGAAGCGACCGGTGGGGTGTTGTGAGCACCGCGATCGCGGCTCAGGCTGCGACCGACAATATTCTTACGGCTGTCTTGGCACTGCTCGGGTTCGGAATTTGGTCCGTAGTCATTCCTAAACTGATCGTGGCGGTCGGCTGGGTTCTCTTTCATCGGCACATGACATCCTGGTCGTCAGTCGTCACCCACACAAATTTGAAATATCGCGGACTGTTGCGCTATTCGTCGAATGTTTTGGGTGTTGAGTTACTTTCCGCACTGCGCCTGCACGGCGATAAAGCAATCGTTGGGCTCTTTCTGGGGTCGACGGCTCTAGGGTTATATAGCTTCGCGACGAACATCGGACGAGGCGTCACACTAAGTTTGTCACAGGGATTGAGCCTCGTCATTCTACCTCACTTGTGTCGCGCGCGTGAGAGCGGTCAGTTGCGGAGATCCCACGCCGAGACACTAGTCATCATGACGCTCGCCGTTGCACCGCTGGCGCTTCTCCAAGTGTTCTTTGCTGACTGGATTATTCCGGTACTGTTCGGTGCTAAATGGGCCGCTGCTGCTGACTTGGTCGCCATTATCGCTCTCGCCTCAATGGCCCACCCGGTGATTTCGGCAACGTCTCAGATGTTGCGGGCAGACAACCGCGTGAATTTGGACTTCCGAATTTCCGCGATTTTTACTGCCTCTTTCCTTGCTGCACTTCTCATCGCAATACCGTTCGGACTGATGGCCGCTGCCGTCTCAACAGCGGCAGTTCAATTATCTGCAGCGATTCTTATAACGCTCTACAGCTTCAGCACTTTCGAGAAAAAACCCGGTGATCGAACCCAAAGTGGAAGCCCTGTGTCGACGTAGAACCGGAATACGATTGCCACCATCGTTCGTCTCCACCATATATCGCGGTTGTGCAGACGCGATCCTAATCGCAATTGTCAACGGTCCAAGAAGTTGCTTGAGGCTGGCAGGCCGCGTCTGACCGGTGAGGTAGCGCCAGAGGCCTCCCGGGACGAGGTGAAGGACCTGAGAGCGGGGCACCTCAGCTCAAGGAAGCGCTCGCTGAATTCACTGTCGAGAATCGAGCACGTAAAAAAGCAAGATCGCCTCTCAGCATTGCAAGCAACGCCTGCCGACAAGCAGTGTCGATGACATCTATCGTTGAAGAGACGGATCTTGCGGAGGAGTATTATCTCCCTAGCTGCCTGGAATGCGCATCACAATCTTCGTGGAGAATTACGTAAGATGTTTTTGGCAACAACCGATCCGATGGTGTCAATCTGCGTGTCGACGAGCCCCTCATGTGTATTTCGTTCTACAACAAACACCCTATGGCACTCAAATGCCGGGAGTGGGCGTCGTCTACTCAATAATTTTTCGACGCCGATTTTAGAGGGAGCTGTGCGGGGTCACAGTGACGATTTTAAACGTGTGCTCGTAGAGGTGGCTGAGCAGTTATCTTTCCGATTGGGCAAATCTGACCAAGCACTGCCACCTTTCCGGAGGGTATGTCCGATCATGCAAACCGTGTGTGACAGGCTCCCTGAACGACAGGCCTATGCGATGTCGAGGAAGGTTCGATGTAGGGATTGAAAACCGGTCGCTGGAAGCAAATTCCGATCAACAGCAGACCAGGCCAAATTAGGTACGCGACGATTTCAAGGTTGTCAGCAAACGAGAATACGGCAATCGTTAGAAAGACCGCCAATCCTGCGCGAGCGACACGGTCCCCCTGGGCCTTCAGCGTCAGTTCGATCAACGTCCACATGAGTGGAATAGCGAGAGCTACGAAACCGATGATACCCTTGACGAAGAGCAGGCCGTACCAGGTGTGGTGTGATCCGATTGGCATGTACTCGACGAGATGCGATCCCGGCTGCACCGTGCCATGCCCGAACAGGAAGGCTTCGTCGTACCAGCGGTGATACCCGATCGCATTGAGCGTTTCGCGGACGCGGCTCGAGGCTGCGCGTGCAGAATTGAATGTGTCTTGCATGTCCTCCGCGAGCGGCAAAATAAAATCGGCCATGAGAATTGTTGCAGCGATGCCAACCCCCATTACCGCAAAGACTTCCGGTCTATGCATTTTCGACGCAATGTAAACGGCTATCAAGATAAACGGCATGGCCACAATACCCAGTCGTGAGCCTGACATGATGCATATGGCAATCGCCGCTGCGATGCCGACTATTTTCCAGCCAATGTGACGTTCCTGAAGCGCGAAGATGAGGCCGATCACCGAGAGAAATGCTGAGGCTGTTGCCCATGGAGAGAAGAATCGCCACCTGAAATGCCCGTTTGTACCGTCGATCGTGTAGAGCGTTACATCGAAAAACTCGGGCCCGGGGCCACCGATCATGGACAGCGGAGAGACATAGAGTGTACCCGGCAGGCCGATAAGACCGGCAAAGATGAATAGCGGTACGAGAACGAGAGACTGCGCGGCCAGAAGACTGGTTGCCCGGTAGAGTATCTCCGACCTGATCGACAGCATGGCACCAGCAAGAGGGAAGATCGCGAGCAATGCCCAGCCTTTGGCCCATCCGATCGATGACTTGATGAGCTGACCGATACCAAGTTCGAAATCAAGATGTGCGACCACGAGAGCAAGGAGCATCGCGAGCATGCAGGCGATCCACAGCATCACCGCGAAAGGGATACGATCCGGGATAGTCGGTTGATCGCTAAAAAGACCGAGGAAACGGGCTGCAATAATTGTTACGAGGATGAAACCGACCAATGGACCAACGATGTAGAGGGTGCCCAGGAGCCAGAGACCCCAGGTTCCAACAATTGTCCAGTAGACGAGTTGTTCCTCTATCGTTTCCGGGCGTATTGCGCGCGTATCCATGCGGCTCCCCATGCCAAGAAAATTAGCAGGCTGCCAAGAATCCCGGCTGCGAGTGCGTAAAGCAACCGAGGCTGACTGCGATCAATTGGTAGGCTCGGCTTAGAGAGGGCCTGAACCATTGGGTAGGAGGAAAACTGATCTGTCAGGCTGATATTGAGGCGCGCCGCTGCCGAAGTGAATACGGCTTCGGCAACCAGGCGGTCCTTTTGCAGGGCCTCTAGGCGGGCTGCATCTTTCCCCATGTGCGCGACTCTGGATTCGAGGGTCAGTAGTTCTCGATCAAGCGCGCCGAGCTCTTCGTTGAGTCCTGCGAGAGTCGCCTCATTGGCAACGATCGACTGCAACAATTCACTCTGTTGCGTAGAATTGGCGATGAGAACGATCTTGCCAAGATCGATAGGGTTCTCGATACTTGATCCTCTTGCCACCTTCGCGAGTTGTGCCAGTGCGCCCTTGAGCTGCAACTCGGAAATGCGGATACGCGGATGATTCTTGCCGAAACGTAGCCTGTTATGGTGTAATTCGGCTGAAACTTTGGAGTATTCGCTCGCGAGGCGGTTGAATGCCGGGTTTGACGTCAAGCGCAATGCTTTGGCCGCCATCCTTGGCGATAATCCGATACGGCTTTTCAACGCTCTTTGCTCAGATAACAGACGCTGCTGATCCGCTCTTCGTCCGACTAATTTACGGCGTAGCAGTTCTACGGATGTAGACGTTTCCGAGAACTGCTCGGTAGATAGCAATCCGCTTGATCGTTGAAACTCGACAATGCGCTTACGCATCTCGTTGAGTTTTGTCCTGTAAACCTTCAGATTCTCGCGTTCGAATGTCGCGCGTTTTTCCAGTTCATCGCGCCGCAACAAATCAAGTTGTTCGTTGAAGGCAATCATCAAGGCATTCGCCTTGCTTTGTGCTTCTTTGGGTGTCCGACCACCCATCTGGAACAATATGAGAGAAGTTTCGTCGATCAGCTTAACCCTCGGTCGGCCAAACTCCTTCGTCGATATGCCAAGCTTGTCTGCAGCTGAACTGCGAACCTGCTCGCTTCCTGCAATCTCCTTGTAGATGACCTTGGGGCTGAGAGATGCGCTTCCGAACGGCTGGCCTGGCTGACTCGATGTGTGACCGATGGATTCAAGAGATACTGAGGAACCGTTCTTGGCTGCTGGAAGAATAAGTGTCCACTTGCTTTTGTAGAGAGGGGGCATGAAGAGGTAATAGGCAAGAGCCATAGCCCAAATCAACGCGATCAAAGGAGTGAAAAACCCTACCTTGGGTGTCTTTTTCCTACTGAAGGCGGCTTCAATCCGAGCACGCGCCGCAGCCGGTTCAAGCTGTTCGATATGAACTTGTGGGGCCGAACCGTGGGCCACTGATGGCGCATGGTGTTCGGTCCCAGGTTGGCTTGAGTTGCTCGGCCGGTGACGTTGGCTAGGGTGGCGTGCTTGTTTGGGCTGGCCGGTCGCGCGGGAACGGTTGATTGGCTCCGACCGCTCGGCATGTCCTGAGTGAATTGGACGATTATTATGGTCTGAATGAGCGGCTCTGGCGGCGTCACTAGAGTGATCGGTGCGAATTGAACGAATAAGTGTGCTGGAGTGGTTGGCCTGCTCAGGTTGGCTGGACATGCTGGGACGATTGGTGTTTCCCGGTTGACGGACTTGGCCAGGGTGATTGGTTATTCCACCGTGTTCAATGTTTCTCGGTAGACTGACGGGCGGATTGCCCGGTTGATCAGGATGACTAATGTGTTGGGGACGAATGGCTCGGACGACGTTGTTGTCATCTCTAGGGCGAGGTGATTGAACAGGTCTGCTGGCGTGTTTGAGTGACATCGGATTACGCGGCCTCGGCAGCGAGATTGCGCATTGGGCCCAAAAGTATACCGATCATTCCTATGCTGCCACATGTGATGACGCTTTGGCGGAGCCAGATAGCGAAAATGATCTGCAAGGAGATGGTTGCACCGCAAAGAACTGTCACCCCTGTGAGTAGTCCCCGAGGTAGCGGGGCAACGAACAGTCCCAATGCAATGACGGTGAACATGCACGAGCCTATGATTGCAAGGCCAGCCGTGAGGGGATTATGGGTGCAGACTTGTGTGGCTGTGATGCTGCCGATCGCAGCTATCCGACACTCACGCTGCACGAGCCGGTCACCAACCAGGATACCAACCCAATCAGATGTCAATCTATGCATCGCAATGGCAAACACGCACGCTACTCCCCAATGTACGCAACACCAGTTTACTAGACCATTCTTTGGTTAATTTAGCTTGCCAAAAAACGATAAAAATCTATTTATTTCCACAAACGAATTTGTCGCTCGGTTCGTTTCATCTGGAAGTGAAGCTTGGGATCTGACGTGTCGTTTAGAGACGAACACCGGGTCTTGTCGACGCGAATTGAAGCACGCTGCGTTGCAAGCGTGTGAATACCGGACCGGGCAATGCAACCTTTGCAGCGGCAGCGGCGAGAGATGATATTGTTCTCATGGGCTCTTCAAGTATGACGCCAGGATGCACTGCAAGTGACTTCATCATCAGTTGCAGGGCCGTCGTTCGTGAAGCCGAACGAACAGCGCGGCGTGCGAGAAAACGCAGTTGATATGCTTCTGCACGACGACCATGATCCTCGACCACTTCGGGAGCATATTTGGCAACGGCGTCACGGAACTTGTGCCATGATGCGAGTTGGGCATCGACATTTGCTGACAACCCACCGCTGTTGACACGGTACAAGGTCAACGGTTGTTCGATATATGCGAAAGCACAACCTGCAGCCGCTTTTAACCGCATCCAACACTCGACATCTTCCGATTGGCGAAAGTCTTCGTTGAACCAACAGTTCCAGCCACGAGAATTGTCGAAAAACTCGATACGATCCAATGCGGCGCGACGAAGCACTGGCACTGAACCGTTACCAATTGGGTTGCGGCAGAAAAAATCCGACTCCTCGAAATCCCGGGTGATCGGGCTTTGAACCAAGCCCACGTCTTCTCTCTCTTCGTCGATTAGTTTCGAAGCGCAGAAGCTGACGTCAGCGGAGGGGTTACCATCAAGATGGGCAACGTGAAGCTCCAGCTTGCGAGGTTCCCAGATATCGTCTGCATCGAGCAGAGCAATGATTTCTCCGATCGCGTTCCGGATTCCCGTGTTTCGTGCACCTGCAAGGCCTCGATTTGCCTGGGAGACGACGCGAATACGGGAATCGCCCGTGTTTCTTGCTATTGCCGGTCCGTTATCCTTCGATCCGTCATCCACGACGATAACCTCAAAGTCCCGAAAGGTCTGAGCGATTACGGAGTTTAACGCTTCGCCAATGAAACGCTCTGTTTGATACAATGGAATGACAACGCTTACACGTGGCATATCAATTTTGCCTCAACTTCAGGTTGCTGTTTTTCTCAGACAACCAGGCGCGTTTACCGGCGATGACAGTGAGAAAAATTGTTTTCAATGTGGATGCGGGCTCGCGAAGCACAAAATCTGGTGCCTCGCGGAACATACGTCCCAAGTAGTCAATGGCATCGCCGAACCCGTTGTTCCGGTCGAGCGAATGGCGCGCGCAGTAATGGAGCATAGACGCGTGCGCCAGGCGGCGCTTGCTCGCCACAAGATCGGGTGCGATTTGCTCTGCTATCTCGAGGAACCTGTTGTACCCATCCAGCATGGACTGCAGATCGGATGACAGGCTTCCAGGTGCAGCACGGTAGCTACCAAGGACACAATTGATGCCAGAGAATTTGGTACCTGCGTGGGCTGCTCGGAACAACCATTCCTGATCTTCCGCTCTGTGGAGGTTTTCGTTGAACAGCCCTGCGATTTCAAAAACTTCGCGGCGCGAAACGATGAATGAAGCTGACGTACATGGATTTGTAGATAGTAGGTCTGCTGCGGTGATGTTTGCCAGCTTTGGCCGGGAGACTTGGCCAGAGGCGTTGCCGTCGAACTTTATGTAGCGAACGCGGGGAAAAGACAAACCAATACTCTCATCAGCAAGGTTTGTAACGTGGGCGTCAAGGTAGTCCGCGTCCCACATATCATCGCCATCAAGCAGTGCTATTATTTGTCCATGTGCCAACTGGATGCCGAGATTACGTGTCGCAGAAACGCCTTGCACCGGTTGTTGCGCAATGCGCAATCGCGGCTCGTTCCGAGCAATAGACGAGAGGACTTCTGCGGTTCTATCGGTTGCATTGTTGTTGACTGCAATGATTTCGAAATTCTGCAGTGTTTGCGACCGCACGCTTTCAATAGTTTCTGCGATCGTGTCAGCCACGTTGAAACACGGGATGACAACACTGACCAACGGGTTACTCATACAACTATTCCTCACTAAATCGGCGCTCGATTGCGCACCGATCCGGATGCATTTATGGCGTATGGTTGTTAAAATTTGCAGGATAAAAAATTTTTTTCTTTGTGATAGTTTTCGACCTGCCACATGTGAAAAAGGTCAAATAGGAGCTCAGGACGTACAATCACCTCCAATCACTCGGAGCATCCGGCCCGTTACCACTAATGCTGGGAACGGTTACTAAAACTGATTGAGACATGTGATTCGGCCATGGGAGGGATCAGGCAACGCTTCACGATTCCGCCCTGAACACGACAGCACCGTAGAGCGTTCGCGCTCTATGCCGATCATGCTCTAGGGTGTGTCCGACTTAAATGGAGACACCGGGATGTCTTGTGGAGCTACCTGGGGCGTCGCGTCATGAGTCCATTTGAATCAGACGCGCTCTAGGGAAAGGCAAGGTCTTCACGTTACCCAGGGCAGGTTTCTGCCTGACTTCGGTGGACCAAATTTAATGCGACGCCTAACCCAGACCATCCAAAACGGGGCCTCTTTGCTCAGTAGGCAGAGCCGGAAAGGCGGGAAAAACTCACCTAATATATGAGATCGTGCAACACTGAGTGACCTTCAAACACGTCGATCCCCAGGGATGACTTCAAGACGTAGAGGCCGACAACACCACCACCCAACAGCATCAAGGATGCGCACACAAGGAACAATAACACGAGGACGACTTTCAGAACGTATGTTGAAAAGGAGCGTAGTTGATCGTCCGCAATCACTCTATGCATGGCTCTCTGATCACATCCGGACAAAAAAACAAAATAAATTTGTTGCCCGAAAATGCTCATGCTTATGCGATAATCTATTGAATGCTCAGTCGTTAGCGGCAACGGTTCGTTCCCATCGATGACTGTGTATTTTAACATCGTTCTTTTTGTATTCTCCGAATAATTCATCCTTGCTGACAGGCGACATTTGCAAGGCGGCGTGCCGGATACTTTCTTGGTCGAGTAGTTGGTGCTAACAATGCCCATGATCTGAAGATCCGAATTGACGACCTAATACGACTATGGCTTCGTTGGCTTGTGATTCCAAAAACCGAAAGCAATTTGTTGTTGAAGTTTGCACAATAACATCTGCGTGTTGAAGAGGTATGAATAGTCAAATATGCTGCTCAGCATTGTGTTGACAATTTATATGCACGTGCTGACGCACTGTGTTGGTGTAGCTGCAAAGTGCGAGACTAAAACGCGCCCAAACACAAACCTTTTATCGATCAAATCCGCCGATAAGCGAACCGTTCTTGCTCGCACAACCTCTGGGATTTTCGCTCCCTCTGGCACCATGAATACTCGCATTGGCTGGAATTCAGAGGTGAGGGACGGATGTTATCTAACCAGATGCGAAACCAAGGAAGTGTGCTCCAGTCCCCGTCGCGCACGGTTTCTATGAGAAACATGGAATCCGTTTGCAACCTGCCGTTGAATTATAATGGTTTCAGCGCGTGCACGGGAAAGATCGCGCTGTTCAATAGTGAAAGCACATCCCGGAATTCGGTGACAGCACTGTCATAACAGGCGATCGAATCGTCTGGCATCAGGTACGGATTGATCGTATCCCGATCGGCGCTCCGAACCAGATCCTCAATGGATCGCTGGATTACTTCTGTTTCCCGTGTTTTGGGATTCCGACTGATCAGAACAGCGTACCGCCTCGCGTTCGTTGAATACGCGCCACCAACGCAGTTGGCCTGCACAAGTCCCTGGAGCAAACGAGTGCCATAAGGCACACCGCCTGCAAGGTTCGGGTTCTGTGCGGAACTGGAATTGTTCAATGCGGGAGCAGTCAGGTTTGACGTGAAAACACGAATGCCGCGCCTTGTGATCTGCGATGGTCGGACCAGCGCTGACTGAAAGCAACCAGCTTCTCCGACCTCGATGTGATCGCCTTCGATCAACGGTAAATCATTAACTGGGGCACCGGTTATCGCACCACGCCAATTCAATTTGTACGTCTTGCCGTTTCGGATCACCCTTATATTTGAAAGATCCGCGTCCGGTCGAACACCTCCTGCGGACAACACGGCTTCAGGAAGGAAACGTCCGAGGGGATTGTCACCAATTTTGCTGACCGCCGTAGCAAGTTTATCGGACGGTTTGATGTGGTTGATGGAATAACGACCAGGAGCGAAAACAGCCCCAGACACTGAAACGTTGATAGCTGCATATTGAATCGGACGAACGGTGATCCGGCTTGCCCCCGGAAAAAACATTTCCCTTCTTGCCAAAGCCGCGTCAATTCTCTTTGTAAGCTGGGCGTTAGTCAAACCAACCGCTTTGATGCTCCCCACATATGGCAATATAACAGAACCATCTACGTTGATCACGTAGTCGCCAGAAAACTCGGGAGAATCTGGTATGAAGATATTGAATCGATCTCCGGAAGAATATTGCATCGGGGGCACTCTGCGTTTCGCTCGCCAGGACTCGCTGGACGATGTCGGCATGATGAACGAGGAGTCGCCTGCCTGCGCGCACATGGAGTTCGTGTAGCTCAGCTCATCGACGGCCCTACGCGACGATGCTGTGGACTGTTCAGCGCTATAGAGTTTGGCACTGTAGTTGTTTGGCACCGCAGAACTAACGCATGCGGCCAAGAGAACAGCGGGTGAAATCGTTACAATCCCGCTAACAAATGCCCCACGATGCAATGCCGTAGCGCTTTTAAGACGCACCACTTTTGTCCGTTCGACGCGACGCGCAGAAGCGGTACTCCGATTACTCAAAAACACAACCGACCCCATAACAACGGTGCAATTTGCCCGTTATTTTAGTTACTTCTCTCACCCAAGCGGTTTCCAGTGGTCACGGAAATCCATGCTCTTTGCTCGGATTTCCCTGGCTGTTCTCCCCTTGCACGTGCCCCGACGGCAAATGGAGGCAAAGAGAAAAAAGACGTGCACCCCTCAAGCAGCACAGGCACAGGAGAACACAAACGGTTTTCAATTCAATTAATACGCGTTCTTGTGAATTAATCCGTATACGGGGGTCATCAACAGGATACGCATATCCAGCAATGGGGACCAATTCTGGATGTACCAAAGGTCGTGGCTCACCCGTTGTTCCATGGAAGAAATATCGGGTGTTTCACCACGTAGACCGCAGACTTGAGCCCATCCGGAAATACCTGGTTTTACCAGGTTCCGCATATCGTAACTCTCTATCAGGTCACCGTAGTACTCGTTGTGAGCAACTGCGTGAGGCCGTGGACCTATAAGGGACATGCTTCCGTTGAGTACGTTTATCAGTTGCGGCAGTTCGTCGATGCTGGTTTTACGTAACAGACGACCGACGCGTGTCACACGCACGTCATCCTTGCTGGCCTGCTTTAGGTCCTCATTTCCTTCAGCGACAAACATTGTGCGGAATTTCCAGACAACGATAGTACGTCCACCAAGACCATGTCTGCGCTGACGAAAGAACACCGGTCCGGGGCTGTCGAGTTTGATTGCAGCCGCTATCAAGGCCAATAATGGTGACAAAACCACAAGCATCACAGCTGACAAACAACGATCGAAGAGCGTCTTGTAGAGCTGCCCCCATTGGGCGACAGGTCGAGACTGGACTCGCATCATTGTCATGTTGTTGTGCCAACCAAGTTTGAAGTTAGCTATTTTTGCTCCCTCGCATTTCAGATCATTGTCCAGTTCGATAAAAACATCTACTGGAAGATGTTTGAATTTCCGAGCAATCATTGCCACGCGTTCTTTAGCCTGCTTCGGAATTGTAATCACGATGTCGTCAACTTCACCGTTACGGGCCAATTCCACCAGATCGGTACTGAGGCCTGAAACCGGAACACCAAAGAGCTTCTGCCGGGACGGCGTATCACGATCGTCGAACAGACCGACAAATCGGATAGCATCTCCGCCATTGACAATTTTGTTGAATGTTACCTGGCTTGCCTTCGTGGCGCCGTATACGGCAACCCTGCGCCGCATACCCGGAGCCAGAAGATCCGGGCCAAAAGACGAAGCAAATTCCCGGCATTTCTGCACGCCAAGCCTCGCAAGAAACTCGGCATTTCCCAGGATGTAGCGTTTCGCCAGACGACGCGGCTCAAGCAAGAGCCTCCAAGCCCATTCAAACCCTACCTGGCGAACAACCAGCGGAGCCCGCTTGATCCGGCCCGAGTAGTAGTCAAACAGTCCGCCAACCGCGAGTACGGTCGGGGTCTTGATCCGATGGCGGTTCCTCGCGACCCATTCTTCCTGCAGAGGCACTCCGAGACCGACCAGGAGAATACCGGCACCGCTCTCGTTGATTTCAGCGATGATACGATCTTCGTGCGCATTATCCTCGAAGAACCCGGGATGCGTTCCAGCAATGTTCAAGTCTTTCACGGCGCGTACCATGCGCTTTCCACAAACAGAGGCAACACGATCGCTTCCGCCCAGTAGATAGAGCGATACATTCTCGG
Organism: uncultured Hyphomicrobiaceae bacterium; assembly: GCA_937931785.1. GTDB lineage: Bacteria > Pseudomonadota > Alphaproteobacteria > Rhizobiales > CALHAX01 > CALHAX01. The sequence goes on from CALHAX010000096.1 coordinate 38,936, forward strand.
CAGCCGCCTTTTGGCACAGAACAGGGAACAGGTCAGTCCCGTTCACATTATCCTGCAACTCGAAGCCGAACGTCTTTGCCGCCATTCGCATGCCCGATCCATCCGCAAACAACCGGTCGAATTTCGAGAGCGCATTTGAATAACTCGTTGAACGATGTAACACATTAACACAATGCGCGTTGATGAATCCAACAGTCGTTGTCATCTGGCACCGGGCTTGGAGAACAATCCATTCCGCCGCTTCCAGAATTGTTGAGTCGTGAAGCTCTAACCCGAACAATTCTACGCGGTCGTTGAGCCTCGGTGACACAAATTTGTGTTCAGATTTATGCCCGAACCACCCAGCACTTCTACGACCAAGCGGAGCAGCAAGCCAACCCGCAGTGTTTTCTGAAGACATATCACCCACCCCATACCGAGACGCTTTGCGCGCTTCTGTGCAAAACTTACGGGTGAGACCTAAGAATTTTTACTCCAAATTACGTACAATTTTACCGAACGACCCAACTAGGGATCTGATGTGAAATATCCCTTCAACTCAATGTCACATAGCGACTTCAGGATATCTTCGTCCAAGGGGCGTTCCCAAGCCATCGTTTAACCTCGTCATTGGGAACTGAATTTCCTCGTGTTACTGCGACAAGACAAACGTAATAAATTTCTGTCCATAGTCAGGACATCTTTCAAACCAACGGACGTGGAGTAGGGTTGGTATGTATTTCCCGAAGACCGATGAAGCGAATGTGTCCGCTCCACTTCCGGTGTCCTGTTGGGATCTCCTTGAACGTCATTACGCCAATCGGAAGCCTGTCGACATACGCGAGCTCAACAGCATCCCGGGTCGGTTCGACCGGCTCTCATGCTCCATCCAAAATCTCACCTTCGACTACTCAAAAACATCCATGGATGAGCGGAGCCTCGATCTTCTGCTTGACCTGGTCAATGAATGTCGCGTTCTTCAAAAGCGTGACGAAATGTTTTCCGGCGCAGCGATAAACACGTCGGAGCAGCGCGCTGTCATGCACACGGCGCTTCGAAATCAGACCGCAGATCAAGTGTTGGTCGACGGCCACGATGTGATGCCTTCGATCCGCGGCACGTTACAACGCATGAAGAAGCTATGTGATCAGTTGCACAGCGGCCAGTTGAGGACAGCGACGGGCGAGCACTTTACTGACGTGATCAATATCGGGATCGGCGGTTCGGATCTGGGGCCGATGATGGCGACACGCGCACTCACACCGTACCATCAAGGTCTAAAAGTACACTTCGTATCCAACGTCGACAGTGCTCACATAAACGACACCCTGAAAGAGCTCGATCCAACGCGTACGCTCGTCATCGTCGCTTCCAAGACGTTCAAAACCATCGAAACGATGACGAACGCGAATGTTGCGAAGTCTTGGTTGCAACAGGCATTGGATGGGAATGCCAGCGATCATCTGATTGCGGTCTCGTCGGCAGTGGAACGAGCGGTAAGATTTGGTGTCGCATCTGAGCGCATTTTTTCATTCAGCGATTGGGTTGGTGGACGATACTCCATATGGGGGCCTGTCGGCCTCCCCCTGATGTTGGCAATAGGGTCTTCGCATTTTGATGCGTTTCTCCGCGGTGCCTTCGAAATGGATGACCATTTCCGCAACTCAGATCCCGCCGATAACATCCCGATCCTTTTGGCACTAGTAGGCATTTGGCATCGCAACATCTGTGGTTACGGCTCGCGTGCGCTCCTCCCCTATGATCAGCGACTGCAGCGCTTGCCGGCATACGTTCAACAACTCGACATGGAAAGTAACGGCAAGAGCCGGAACAAGTTTGGCCGGCTGGTGCAACGAGAGACAGGACCGCTCGTGTGGGGTGAACCCGGTACGAATGGTCAACACGCCTTCTATCAATGGCTTCACCAGGGCACCACGATCGTGCCATGCGAGTTTCTTGTTGCAGCAGAGAATCACGAACCCGGACTCAAAGGTCAGCAGGATTTGCTTCTTGCCAATTGTTTGGCCCAATCAGAAGCGCTCATGAACGGACGATGCATCACCTCCATTCCTGGCGATCTTCTGGAGAAAGTTGCAAGAAACACAGAGGCGGGCGTTGCAGAACAACGCACCTGTGATGGCGGACGGCCTTCAACAACGCTTCTGTACAGAAAACTGGACCCAAGTACATTGGGCAGATTGCTTGCCCTGTTCGAACATCGTGTATTCGTTGAAGGTTGTATTTGGGGTATTAATTCCTTCGATCAATGGGGTGTCGAGCTTGGCAAAGAGCTCGCAACAAAGCTTCTGCCAATGATTAGGGGAGGCGATGCGTCGAGCAAAGATGAATCGACGCGTGGATTGATCGCTGCCGTTGGTGCCTTACGGACCAACGCAGCCATACTGTGAAGTCTGAAGTGTCTATTCTAAAGGTACAGTCCAGAGATCGTACTTTCGACATCACTTAGGGAACCTCTAAGTAGGGCAACATTTCTCTGATTGGCACACAACAGCGTATCGCATGTGCCGACACTGTTACGGAACCTTTAAGGAGAGCATGATGGCGGTCGCCGTTCAAAGCTCGATGGAGCCACAGTTCGCAGATTGCCGCTCGGAGCCAGCGGGTGACGACGACAAAGCGCGTCATGAGGCATTCCGGAAGTGGTTTTCGTCCCTCCGGAGTGATCAAAAGCATGGCCTCCGGTATCCAGAAGAGTTGTTTCCACGGGCCGTCCGGCTACTTCGAGGCAACCGGCTTTACGACTTTAATAGCTTCATTGTCGGTGGGGCGACGGTCAGTGATAGCTTTAAGACGATTGTGGAAGCAATTGAGCCCGACGTTCACCAGTTTGAGCCGGTGGAAATCCTGCGCAAGGACGGGACACCGTTTGAAGGACAATACTGGTATTTCGTCATCGCAACAGCCATAGACGCAATCAATCCGGTTCGGGAGGGGGTTTATAAGCGTGGAGGATACGATTTTGCCAATCATCCCGAACGTTACTCTTGGGTGATCAAAGCCGGGGGACAAGACAAGCTGGCCTTTTACAAAGACAAGATTGCCGGTCGCGCGGCTTGGCATGACTCGCGGATGTCCGTTCATGACTTCTGGTCTGATGCACTCCACGATCGCGCGATTGCGGAGGGCATGGAAGGTTGGGCCGTGGCACATCGGTGGGCAGAAATTTAGGGGCAAATCATGGACTTTGCATTTACCGGTATCGACCCAGCGTTTTCTGCTCAGGTTAAGCGGCTAATGCGAACGCTTCAGCCGGTGTTTTCATATTGAGCGCCTGGTGAGGGCGCCGGTGGTTGTAGAACTGGATCCAGTCGGCAATGGCGCGGCTGGCATGGGCCAGGCTCTCGCACCGTTGCCGGTGGACGCATTGCTCCTTCAGGGATCGTATCAGACGTTCCATCATGCCGTTTTGTTGCGGACAGTGCGGCATGATAAACTCCTGTTTCAGTCCGTAGCTCTTGACCAGACGGGTGTAGTGACGACTGGTGA
>CALHAX010000097.1 GCA_937931785.1 uncultured Hyphomicrobiaceae bacterium
TGGTGGCACCTATCTTGTCTACCTGGCAATTCGCTCTCTGCTATCTGCTTGGCGAAATCGGCCAGTCGAAACTGAAGCAAAAACGAAAAACCTCAATGTTTGGGCAAGCTGGCGTCTGGGTCTGTTTGTCAATCTCACGAATCCAAAGTCTGCCCTGCTATGGGCTGCAGTAACGAGCTACCTTTTCGGTGCAGGTCTTTCTGGATGGCAAGTCGCGCTTTTCGGGCCACTTGCAGCAGTTACGGCGTTCTTGATCTACGGCAGTTATGCACTTATTTTTTCTTCCAGTATCGCAGTGCAAGGATATCGTCGCTTTGCACGCGTCTTTGAAACCCTGTTCGGCATGATCTTTGGCGCACTGGGCGGCAAGCTTGTGATCGACGGCATTCGGGAACTCAAGTCATGACCAAACTCATCACATTCAATCTCGATGGCCGGGATGTCACTGCGAATCCGGATGAGACAATCTGGCAGGTCGCCAAGCGTGAGGGCACAACGATCCCGCATCTCTGCTGGCTCGACAAGCCAGGCTATCGTGCGGACGGCAACTGCCGGGCCTGCATGGTTGAAATCGACGGCGAGCGCACACTGGCCGCATCCTGCATCCGCAAACCCACGGAAGGCATGGTCGTCAAAGCTGAGTCGCACCGTGCAAAATCCGCGCAGAAAATGGTCGTGGAACTCCTCGTGGCGGATCAACCGCCACAGGACACGGCGCACGACCAGGTCTCCAGTTTTTGGAAATGGGCCGAAGTGCAGGACGTCAAAAACTCCCGGTTCCCGGCCCGTGAGATGCACACCACAGATGCGTCGCATGCGGCAATGACGGTCAACCTCGACGCCTGCATCAACTGCGGTCTCTGTGTGCGGGCGTGCCGCGAAGTCCAGGTCAATGATGTTATTGGCATGGCTCACCGCGGGCATGAGTCCAAGATCGTGTTCGATTTTGACGACCCAATGGGTGCTTCAACGTGTGTCGGTTGCGGTGAATGTGTGCAAGCCTGTCCAACCGGCGCTTTGATGCCGAAATCCATTGTGGATGAAAAGACCCAGATCGGTACACGCGGTGCGGACAAGGACGTCAGTTCGGTTTGTCCGTATTGCGGCGTTGGTTGCCAGATTTCCTACAAGATCCGTGATGGCAAGATTGCATACGTCGAAGGCAACGATGGACCAGCGAACCAGAATCGTCTTTGCGTCAAGGGCCGCTTCGGCTTCGATTATGTCGACAACCCGGAACGTTTGACCAAGCCGCTCATCCGCAAGGAAGGGCTCGAAAAAGGTCTCAACATCGACCCGTCCAATCCGTTGACGCACTTCCGCGAAGCAACATGGGACGAAGCGCTTGATGCAGCAGCCAACGGCCTGAAGAAACTCCGGGATGACAAAGGTGAAAGCGTCGCTGGCTTCGGGTCAGCCAAGTGTTCGAACGAGGAAGCCTACCTCTTCCAGAAACTCATTCGCACCGGGTTCGGGCACAACAACGTCGACCATTGCACGCGCCTTTGCCATGCATCTTCCGTTGCGGCACTCCTCGAGGGGATCGGCTCCGGTGCCGTAACGGGCGCATTTACGGAATGCCTGAAGTCGGATGTCATCATCGTCATCGGCTCAAATCCGACATCGAATCATCCTGTCGCTGCGACGTATTTCAAACAGGCTGCGAAACAGGGAGCGGAGCTGATCATTCTGGATCCACGTGCGCAGTCCCTGAAAGACCACGCAACACACATGGTGCAGTTCCGCCCCGGTGCGGATGTTTCTCTCCTCAATTCGATGATGAACGTCATTGTCGAGGAAGGACTTTACGACAAACAGTACGTGCAGGCGAACACCGAAGGCTTCGAGAAACTCAAGGAGCACCTGCTCAACTACAAACCAGAAGACATGGCTGAAATCTGCGGTATTCCGGCGGAGAAGATTCGTGAAGTCGCTCGCGTTTACGGTAACGCGTCCAACGCCATCATTTTCTGGGGCATGGGCGTTTCGCAGCATACCCATGGAACAGACAATGCTCGGTGCCTGATTTCCCTTGCACTGATGTGTGGTCAGTCGGGCCGGCCTGGCACCGGTCTTCATCCATTGCGTGGCCAGAACAACGTCCAGGGCGCATCCGATGCTGGTCTGATCCCGATGATGCTGCCGGATTACATGCGGGTTGCCGAGGATGGGCCGCGGAAAGTCTGGTCGGATATCTGGGAGCAGGAATTGAATGCGAAACCTGGCCTGACCGTCGTCGAAATCATCGATTCCATCGACCGCGGCGAAATCAAGGGCATGTATGTCATGGGTGAAAATCCTGCCATGTCCGATCCGGACGCAAACCACGCACGCCACGCACTCGCCAGCCTGGAACATCTCGTCGTTCAGGACATCTTCCTGACCGAAACTGCAATGTATGCCGATGTGGTGCTGCCCGCGTCTGCATGGCCGGAGAAAAACGGGTCTGTGTCCAACACGAACCGCCAGGTGCAAATGGGGCGCAAGGCGATCGACGCGCCCGGTGAAGCGCAGGAAGACTGGTGGATCACCACTGAGCTGGCCAAGCGTCTTGGCCTCGACTGGAACTACAGCCACCCGTCCGAAGTGTTCGCGGAGATGAAACGCGGCATGCGTTCGCTCGACAACATTACGTGGGAACGTCTCGAAAACGAGAATGTCGTCGCCTACCCCTGTCCTTCGGAGGATCATCCCGGTCATTCAATCGTGTTCAGTGACCGTTTCCCGACTGAAACCGGTCGCGCCAAGCTGGTGGCCGCTGACGTTCTGCCGCCCGCAGAATTGCCGGACGCAGAATACCCGTTCGTTCTTACAACGGGGCGTCAACTGGAGCACTGGCATACCGGTGCCATGACACGACGTGCGACGAACCTTGACGCAATCGAACCTGCCCCAACAGCAAGCATTCACCCGCTCACCTTGCGCAAACTCGGAGCAGCACCGGGCGATCAGGTTCGTATTCGCACACGTCGCGGTGAAATCGAGCTCGCAGCGCGGTCGGACGAGGCAATGCAGGAAGATATGGTGTTCGTCCCGTTCGCGTTCGTCGAGGCCGCGGCCAACGAACTCACCAACCCGCAGCTGGATCCGGTCGGCAAGATTCCCGAATTCAAATACTGCGCAGCACGAATAGAGAAAGCAGAAGTTCTCGAAGCGGCCGAGTAGACGTGGCTGAGTGGGGTAGGCAGCAGTCTGCCCTTTTAGGTCTTGAACAAACGCGTTTCAGTCTCCGGCTGCGGCGAGCGGCAACGCAATCTAGGATGTTGTAATTTTACTGTTCTCCGCTGTTAACGCTCCACTAACAGCGAATCACCGATGCTCCGGGGATGCGACATCACTTGACATCGGATCTCGCCGTTGCACGCAACGACACGGGCCGCATTGCTTACTGCGGTCCCATCGTTGTGGCCGCTATTACCGACTACCCTGTGAGCCGGATCGAGCAGGAAATTCACGCCAAACGCGCAGACCCGTCGCAAGCCGACAGCATCATCAAGGGCACCACGACCGAAGAGGTTGCGGACGCCCTGGCGGTGTTCGGTTACACGCTCGAAGAGGTGGTGAACTACCATCACCTTGAGCGCAAGGAACGCCCGACACTCTGGAACTGGATGCAGAAACCGCGCAACGCCTGGACGCACTACATCATTGCCGTTCACAAGGGCAGGGAGGGGCACTGGATCTGTGTGAAGGGAACGAAAATGTGCGACACGTTCACCAATGGCAAGTGGGTGTTCGCCTGTGATGGTCCACATCGCGGTGCGCGTATCATGGAAGTATTTACAGCTCGCCGTACGGCGAAGATAATATAGACGGACTCAAAATCCAGCGACTTGCGCATGCCAGATCCGCACTGTCTTGTCGATACTGGCCGTCACCAGTCGCCGTCCATCGGGCATGAACTCCAATGCCGTAACACGATCCGTGTGACCAACGAATGTATGGAGCAGCGCACCCGTTTTCACGTTCCACAGTTTCACAGCGTGATCGGCACCAGCTGAGGCCAGCAGTCGACCGCTCGGCGAGAATGCCAATGCAGTTACGGCCCCTTTGTGACCATAGAGCGTTTTAATCTCGCCATCCCCGCGGTCAGGATAGATCCGGATGCTTTCGTCGGCACTACCTGACGCAAAGACATTTCCTTCCGGTGAAATTGCAACCGATGTTATCGCACTGTCATGCGCATGCAGTGTTTTCACCACTTTACGGCGGGATGCATTCCAGAGTTTTACGGTTCTGTCTTCGCCGCCCGAGACCAGCGTTCGCCCGTTCTTGCTCGCGGCGAGTGCAATAACAGCGCCCTTGTGTCCACGCAATGAACGCCATGAACCACGTCTGGAGTTCCAGATCCGCAAGCGTTCATCCGCACCAGCTGAGAAAAACTGTGTTGCAGTTTGCCCGAATACGGCGGCATGTACTGCCCCGTTATGACGTTTGAATACGCGTGCGCGTTTGCCGGACTGAACATCCCATAGAGTGAGGTTTCCATCCGCCTGGGCCATCACGAGACGTGTTCCAGCCATATCAATTGCAGTGACCTCGGATGTGCCGGGATCCAGTCGACCAATGGCGTGTCCGTTACGCGATTTCCAGATCATGCTTTGTCCGTCGCGCGAAACGGATGCGATTTGCCGACCGTCTTCGGAAATAGCCAAGGTCGTCACCGGGGCACTATGGCCACGGTAAGTGCGGATAAGTCCAAGCGTGTCGGCAGACGCCGGAGCTTGTTCTCTCGACCATGCGGCGACGACAGGTTCGCTTTCTGGTTTCGGCTTTATGACAAGAAACGACACGAATCCGATGATTGCTGCAAGCCGGGCAGCCATGCCAGTGAGCCACCATAGACGGCGCGCTGGCGACGTCTTGCGCGGTGCTTTACGAACGGCACGCGGTGGAATTTTTTTTGCCCGCGCTGCATGCGTGGGTGTTTGTCTCTGAAACAAACGCCGCCACCAAGAGGCGTCAGCCTTGTTTGCCCTACTGGCCTGAGCGGGTGATTTGTCTTTTGGTGCCTGCTTTCCAAGTGGCTTGGCAAGTTCGGCTTCAAGGTCCTTGATCAACGAACGCCTTGCACGTGTAGATTTGCCATGACGCGAGATGCGCAGTTTTGAAAGCGCGGCCTTTGCTCCCTTCACAGAAGGGAGTGAAACAGCAGGAAGTTTTGGAAGTCCCGGCATGCCGGGACGCGCAGCAGAAACGCGGCCAACCAGCATTCTCCCTTTTTCTGCAAAGCCAGCGACAGCACCCTGGGCGGCTGCGGCGCCCGCCCGTCCACCAGCCATCATCTGTCCCGGAAGCGCACCTGCTTTCTGCCCGATGTGCGCCACGCCCGCCATGGCAGCGCGTTTGCCTGCACCGGCTGCGCGCGGCGATGCCGGGCCATCGCGAAGTGGTGTCGGGGAAAGAGGCGTTGATTGTTTTTTCTTCCAGACAAGATTGGGAGAGGCATCGCCCTCTATCTTGCGTGTTGCCCTAACAGTGGCTGCAACAGCCTGGACAGGCACTGGTCTCGCTGCGGAGTGGTGCGCCTGCCCCAGCAACGCATTGCGCCAGGCGGCAATACTCTGCGGACGATGATTAACCTGCAACTGCAGCGCGTGATCAATTGCGTTCAGGAAGCTGGGGCGATATTTTCCTTTCGCCGCTTTTGCAGCAGGCACGTACTCGTCCGCGGTAATGCGAGACGGTGAATCCGGAGGGCGTTGTCCCGCAATTGTCAGATAGAGCGTCGCGGCAAACGCGTAGATGTCCGTCCACGGTCCCTGTTGTTTGCCATTGGAGGCGTATTGTTCAAACGGTGAATACCCGGGTTTGACCAGTGCGCTGAGTGTCTTGGTGTGGCTTGCGACTTCGCCACGTGCAGAGCCGAAATCAATCAGAACCGGTGAGCCGTCACGCCGCAAGAGAATATTATCAGCCGCAATGTCGCGATGCAGGAAGTCATGGCCATGGATCAACTCCAGCGCATCGAGAGTTGGCGCGATAATACAGTCCAATTGATCCTGCGTCGGTGCCTTGCGCAGGCTGTCGACCCACTGCCTGATACTCTGACCTTCTTCAAATTTCAGCACCATGTAGGCGGTATTATTGGCACGGAAATAACGATAGACCCGGACAATGTTGTCATGATCGAACCGAGCCAGTGTTTGGGCCTCTTCAATGAAACGTTCCAGGCCCCAAGTATAGTCGTTGCGATCGGACTCGGAGCGATGGCGGACCTGTGATGCGCCATCTCTCGCGGCGAACTCGCCAGGAAAATATTCCTTGATGGCAACCTTGCGATGCAGCGCAAGTTCCTCGGCAAGGTACGTGATGCCGAACCCACCTGCACCGAGCACCCTCTCAAGCCGGTAATCTTCGGCCAGCACCGTGCCGTTCGGTAGTGCCAGTAGGTTATCCATGGTCCCCAGCGGTGCCCCTATAGCGCGTTTGATTCAAATAGAATCATGCCGCGCCCATCCTGTCGGCTCCATAGCCATCCGGTGTCTCCGATCGTTTCGGAAACCCCTACGCTTAAGACGTCAGGCGTATGCAAAGAGTCGCAGCACCTGATGTCAGTCCCAGCCATTCTGCGCACAACGCGTCAGGTGTGTCGTTTGCGTTATCCGCCGCCCGTTTGCCAACCCGAAATGGCCGATTTGTGGACATATTGAAAAAATCTGTGCGTCCAGAGTGGCAAAACAGGTAGCGAATGGCCGTTTCGTCGCCTCCTGGACGCCACAGAGTTGCCAATTGGTCCGTTCATAGACAACAACGGGAGCGCGCAAACAAAGATCATTGGCATCAGGCATTGTCGCCGTCATCGCCGTGCGCGAAGATTGATATGGTTGGCACATCTGCAGGATCGGGAGACATCATCGTGGCTGACGATGGACGGAACAACGACAACACACGCGGCGGGCGTGGCGGTTTTGGCGCAGCATCGCTGAGAGATGCCTTGCGCGCTGTTGCAGGCCTTCGCGAGCCGACCACACGACCTACATATGAAGACCAGTTACAGGAACCGCAACCTGTGCAGCCGCATCCCCAGCCGCAGGCGGTGACAGAAGCGCGCGATGCGCCGATCGAGCTGGAAGCCATGCCGGTGTACGCACCGGAGGCCGTGGCGCAGCCGCATCGTATGCCGGAACCTCAGCAGATACAGCAGCCGGACGCCACACCGCCCGCGTCTCCGCCGGGTTTTGACACGAATCCGCCCAGCATGGCGTCAGCTCAACCGCAACGCGTGATGCAAACAGACGGGCAGACGGTTCTATTGCGCCCCCGGGAAGAAGCCTCCGCAGCGGAATCTGCCGCCGCTCCCGCGCCCGCAGCACCCACATCCGCTCCCGTTGCAATTCCGGTAACGGCAGTAGCTCAAGATGTACATCCGGAACCGGAACAGGTTGCGTCAGCCGTATCCCACGCAGCCAATCTGTCGACACTTCAATCCACAGCCACGGCCGCAGCTGTTGCGGTGGTCCCGGCGATGAGTCAGAAGTCCGTTGAACCATCGCCAGCCACGCCTGTGACAGACAGTAAGGATGTGGCACTAGCACCAGAAAAAGCCGACAGGCCTGCCATGACCGATCTTTCAGCAGATGACAATAAGACGCGTATGGTACGTGGCGTCCAGAAACCTGGGCGTGACGATTACTATCAGGAGCCGGTCGTGGCCTGGTTGGTTGTGATCGGTGGGCCCGGTCTCGGCGCGTTCCGCCCGGTTTATGAAGGCAATAACGCATTGGGACGCGCTCCCACGCAGCGCATTTCGATCGACTTTGGCGACGACGCAATTTCAGCCGAAGAGCAGGCTTACATCCGGTACGATAGTACGGATCGCAGCTTTCTTTTCGTTCCCAATCTCGCAAAGACGAATGTTGTCTCTCTGAACGAGAGCAAACCAACGTCCGCCGTGCAGCTCTCGCCCATGGATGTGATTACAGTTGGTCAGACGCAGTTGGTATTTGTTCCGTTCTGTGGCCCCGAATTCGACTGGTCCGAATTGCAGAACATCAGTTCTGGTGCTTGAACATAGAGCGGATGCGCGCGCAGTGGGGCGCAGAACATGAATATGCCCGACCCAGTTCCGAATGCGGACCTCGTGATTGATCGCTACGCCCATGCCAGCGAAGCGATTGTTGGCGCGCGCGCGCATCAGGAGGATTATTGCCTGTTTGCATTTGCACAAGGCGGTCCGGCCGACGAACGGACTGGAGAGCGAGGTGCAGGAGAGCTTCTCGCAGTGCTGGCGGACGGTATGGGCGGGCATGTTGCTGGTGAAACGGCTGCGCGCATGGTCTGCACATGTTTCGCAGAAACCTATGCGGAACATAGTCTGCCAGCACGCGAACGGCTGAACACGACAATTGCCGCTTGCAACGAAGTGCTTGCGCACGCCGTTGCGCAAGACGACAGCCTTGATGGGATGGGATGCACCCTGATCGGCGCCACATTCGGCGAACGTGGGCTGCGTTGGGTGAGCGTCGGCGATTCACATCTCTATCTGTTCCGTAACCGTAAGCTCTATCTTCTGAACGAAGACCACTCCATGGCTCCCGTAATAGACGAGATGGTGAGCAAGGGATTGCTGGGCAACGAGGAGGCGCGCAATCACCCGCGCCGTCACATGCTGCGCTCTGCACTGACAGGCGACGAAATAGAAATGGTCGACATCGGAGCAAAGCTCCTCAAGCTTCAGCCCGAGGATGTGATCGTCATGGCAAGCGACGGCATAGAAGTGTTATCGCACGACACGATTGCAGAAACGATTGCGGAGCACGCATCGGCAGACCCGGCTGAGATTGTCGCTGCGCTGGTGGACGCTGTTGAGCAGGCAGACGATCCCTTGCAGGACAACACGACCGTGATGGCGATCCAGCCCAAATTCACCTGAGCGCAAATTGCCAGCGGCCCTATTGCGCCGTCCATCCCCCGTCGATCGTCATGTTTGCGCCTGTCACGTTGGCGGCTGCGTCGCTGCACAGGAACACGGCCATCCCACCGATTTCCTCCACTTTCACAAACTGCTTTGTTGGTTGGTTTGCCAGCATGACTGTGTTTTTCACCTCGTCTTCAGTGATCCCACGTGTCTTGGCCGTGTCCGCCAGTTGCCCTTCGACCAGGGGCGTCCAGACATAGCCTGGTGAAATGGCGTTGCAGGTCACGCCATGTTCTGCGCCCTCAAGCGCGACGACTTTCGTAAGACCAACCAGACCATGCTTCGCCGTGACATAAGCCGCCTTGTACGGTGACGCCACCAGTGAATGCGCGGATGCCGTATTGATGATCCGCCCGAACCCGCGTTTTTTCATTCCCGGAAACGCTGCCCTGACCGTATGAAATGCGGACGACAGATTGATCGCCATGATTGCGTTCCATTTTTCGGCAGGAAATGCCTCGATTGGTGCCACGTGCTGTATACCGGCGTTGTTGACCAGAATATCGACAGACCCGAGATCACGTTCCGCAAATTCGATCAGTTCAACAATCTCGTCAGGGTTGATCATGTTGGCTGGCGAAAACAAGGTTTTGGTTCCGTGCGCCTTGATTTGATCAATGGCGTCTGCATTGTCCGCCTCATCACCGAGCCCGTTCAGCATAATGTCTGCGCCTGCTGCAGCCAGCGCATCAGCAATCGCCAGGCCAATGCCGGACGTCGAACCTGTAACCACTGCAGTCTTGCCTTTGAGCATGTCGCTGTCCTTCATAAGTGCTGTGTGCGATGTCACACGGACGCATAGTGCATTGGCTACAACCCGTGCGGCATGCCAGCACGATTATCATGCCAGGCAGAACCAGCGTACTGTTCATCAACTAGTGTTGATCATCCGCAACAAGAACGGTTGGAACAAGTGCTGCATGTTTCGTGTTCTGGGTTATAAACGCATAACGTTTGTCAGGCCGCGCAATATAGTGTTCAGCACTCGAAAGGAATACCATGTCTTTGTCCACGAACCATCTTCTCATCATCGGGCTCGCAATTTTTGTCGCCCTGGCCGGTCTACTTGCCATGCGGACAGCCCTTGCTGGTTCCGATGCAAACATGGTCGTGACCAAGTCGTCGAACTATGCCGCCGGTGAAACGCTGGATCGTCTCACCAAGGCACTCGAGTCCAAGGGCATTACTATTTTTGCACGCGTCGATCATGCCGCGGGTGCGAAGAAAGTTGGCACCGACATGCCAGCAACCGAGCTCCTGATATTTGGTAACCCGCAGCTTGGGACGCCGTTGATGACGGCCAACCGCGCCATCGGTCTCGACCTCCCCATGAAAGCGCTGGCCTGGACGGACGAAGGCGGTAAGACATTTCTTTCCTACACAGCGCCTGAGACCCTCAAGGCCCGTTGGAAGATCAAGGATCGCGACGAGGTCTTTGCCAAGATGACAGGTGCCTTGGACAAGATGACAAACGCCGCCACGGGGAACTGATACAGGGCCAAGGCCTTCAAAAATATTTCAGCGAACATCCCACCCTGTATTGCACGGCACAGCAGTTGAGCTGGGCTAGAGATCACAGCATCGGGCGCACGCAAGAGCGTCCGAGGCTGTGCGTTGTGCTCTACTCAACAACAGAGCACAGCTTATGACTGAATCCACCCGATCTGAAGACCATTCGGAAGCATGCGAGCCTTTCGAGTGCACCAGTTGCACGTCCCCTCAGAGGGCCGACAATGGCGCGACTGTATACTTGACAGGGCTCGCCACGGCTTTGCCACCACATGAACTTTCTCAGACGGATGTTGCACGCGAAGCAACGGCAATGTTTGCGGGAAAATACGCTGACTTCAATCGCCTGCGCCCTGTTTTCGAAAGTACAGGGATCGAGAAGCGTTACTCTGTTCGCCCCTTTGAATGGTTTCGTGAGGAACACGGTTGGCCAGACCGCACAACGACGTACATCGAAGGTGCGACAGCCTTGTTTGTGGAATCGGCAAAGGCGGCGCTTTCAGACGCTGGTCTGGCTGCCAACAAAATTGATACGGTCGTCACGGTATCCTCGACCGGGATCGCGACACCATCACTCGAAGCCCATGCGCTTGAAGTTATGGGGTTTCGAGATGATATCCTCCGCGTTCCGGTTTTTGGACTAGGCTGCGCAGGCGGTGTGTCAGGACTTGCTGTCGCAGCAGATCTTGCGCGCGCTCGTCCCGGCTCGAACGTCCTGATGGTTGCCGTCGAGATCTGCACGCTGGCTTTCCGCACAGACAAGATGACCAAAGCCAACATCGTTGCGACTGCCTTGTTTGCCGACGGAGCGGCAGCCGTCGTGCTGTCAAGCGAGCGCCAATCTGGGACCGGGGACGGTGCCGCCTCTTCCGCCCCTGCCATTGCCATCGGCCCAGCGGGACAGGTGACGTGGCCTGGTACTTTGGATGTCATGGGGTGGAATGTTGATCCGGTCGGCTTTGGCGCGATCTTCTCGAAGAACATCCCGACACTCGTGAACGAACGCATGCGCGGCGCTGCTGACGATTTTCTGATACGTAACGATATGACGATCAGTGATATGACAGACGTTGCGTTTCACCCTGGTGGCACACGTGTCATTGAAGCGCTGACAGATGTTTTCGAACTTGCTCCCTCTGCACTCGATACAGAACGGGATGTCTTGCGCAATCACGGTAACATGTCCGCGCCAACAGTGCTTTTCGTGCTCGCACAAAAACGCGCGGTAATGAAATCCGGGCGTGTGCTCATGGCAGCGCTCGGCCCGGGCTTCACCGCCAGCTTTCTCACTCTCGACGTTCAATAGGGACGGTGTGCACGATGTCTATTTTGCCCTTTGCAACCGTCCCAGCTCCCGTCTGGTTGACCGCTGTCATCCTCGGCTACGTTATTCTCCAGCGTTTGGCAGAGCTTTGGATTGCGCAAGGAAATACGTCGGACTTGCTGGCGTCCGGCGGTCGCGAAGTTGCAGCGGAGCATTATGTGCTCCTTGTGGTCATGCACGCAGCATGGCTGACTGGATTGGTGGTGTTCGCATTCGGTCAGCCCGTTACGATGTGGGCACTGGCCCTGTTTGGCGTGGTGCAACTTTTGCGCATTTGGACCCTGGCAACACTTGGGCGGCGCTGGACCACACGTATTATCGTTGTGCCGGGCGAGACACTCGTTGCCTCTGGCCCGTTCCGTTACGTGTCACACCCGAACTATCTTGTCGTCATTGCCGAGATCCTGTTGCTGCCTCTGGTGTTCGGGTTACCGCTTTACGCCGCCGTATTCAGCGCCTTGAACGCAGCCGTGCTCACCATCCGGATTTCCGCCGAAGAACGTGCACTCGCTCCCGTTCGGCAAGTCTGGTCGACTACACCTGACCCTCAATAACCTGCAGCAACACTCCAGCCCGACCACATGGCCTCCTTTGCGTGCGACAGAAAGAGAAAGGGAGTTGCGCGAAGCGACAGGTTGGTCTAAGCACACGCTTCGCATGGCCTCTGGGCGATGCGCATATCTCCCAGACCACAATTTCTGGCCAGGAGATCGCGATGGCTCAGCCATGGCGCATATGGTGACGCGGGGTGGAGCAGCCCGGTAGCTCGTCAGGCTCATAACCTGAAGGTCGTAGGTTCAAATCCTACCCCCGCAACCAATGTTAGGACATCCTCAGTTCCCGGCTTTTCGGCCTTCAAGTCCCCGGATTTCGAAGCAAGGGCGAGGATTCCTGCCAGGTGCCCCTGCACGTCGACAGCTAGGGTGGCTTCACCGTCAATTTCGACGGGGGATAGGGTAATCCGATCGACAAGCTGGCGGATAACCTCTGAAGCGCCGAACCGTTGGTCTTCGTGGG
>CALHAX010000098.1 GCA_937931785.1 uncultured Hyphomicrobiaceae bacterium
AATCCAGAGTTTCTGTCCACCAGAAATTACGACCGTGCATTCTACATCCGCATCGCCCGTGCCACTGCCTACGACGCCGAGCTTTTTCATAAAGCTGTTCGATGCATTGCTGCTTTTGCACGTGTTGAACCCCAGGGGTACAACCGTGATGCAGCACAAGATGCGATAGCCTCCCTATTTCAGATCCATTTGTCTGGAACTAGCGCTACTCCCCAAATGCGCGCTGACTTAGTTGGATCAATGCTTGCTGCACCAGAACTAGAACAACAGAAACTTGGGTTGTGCTGTCTCGAAGCTGCACTAGAGGCTTCTCACTTCTCAGCAACATACGATCCCGAGTTTGGTGCAAGAAAAAGGGGATATGGGTGGCGACCTAAACTTGTGCGAGATGTCTCCCTTTGGTTTGGATTGTTTCTGAGCATTGCCCAGAACTTTGGAGAGGCACGTACGCCGATCGGAAACCGCATTAGAAGTATGGTTGGGCATAAATTTCCTGGGTTGTGGAAGCATGGAGCTGTTCTCGACGAGATGGAGCGCATTGCGGCTACCTTTCACCATTCAGGTGGTTGGCCTGAAGGTTGGCGCGCCACAAAACTGACCCTCAAGTACAACCGGACAAAAATGCCTACAGACGTACTCGCCCGCCTTGTAGCGCTTGAAGAAAAACTGCGTCCTGTCGACTTGGTTGGCTCAGTCCGAGGGCATGTGTTTGGTGACGGACTAAGTGTCGTTGATGTAGACGATGATGAAGAGACCAGCGGGGTCGAAAGCTACGAGCGTGCCCAGGCGAAATCCAAGGAACTGGGTCGTTTGGTTGCTGTTGACGATGACGCGTTCGCTACACTTTTGCCCGAAGTGATGCGAGAGAATACGATGTTTGTCATGGCTTTCGGTGCAGGGGTTGGTGAACTGCTCCCATTGTCGGATAGTATTGTTGAAAAACTACGTTCGCTGTTCGCAGAGATCCCAAACAAAGAACTCTCCGTTGCATTCGTCATGTCGTTCCTTGGGGCTGCGCATCGGCAAGATGAGAGCGCCGTCGAGACCTTTCTTGACATGGCTTTGGAAGATGGCATTTTTGCTCCATACTTCCCATTGTTGCAATGTGGCGTTGAATTGAACGACGCCGGCGTCGCTCGTTTACATCGAGCACTTGAACTTGGTCATGCGCCTGTGCACCGCTATCAAACTCTTGCAAGTGGTAGGGCGACAGACCCTTTAACGATACGCGAGGTTGCCTCGCTTGTAACTGCGATTTCAATACGTGACGGTGGACAGGTCGTCGCCATCGACATCCTCGCCATGGTTGTTCACTGCTCCGGCAACAAGGAAACTGAATACAAGGACGAGCTCAAAAATTTCTGTGGCACGTTTCTGTCCCAGCCATTCAGTTTGCCAAGCGATCATCTGAACGATCACTTAAACTACGAAATCAGACAACTCATTAAATATGCCGTTGTTGGACAGGGGCGAGAGACCGTTGCCGTAGATATATATCGCGCACTAGAGGAAAACAAAGACGACACACGGCTGTTCAGGCAAGACCGAAATTTGGAACCACTCTTAAAGCATCAGCCCATTGCAATGCTCGATGAAATATTCGTACCGGATCAAAATGGCAGCTATGTTGATGCACAGAACAAGCTTTCGACAAACTGGTCTCGAGACGCAGCCGCAATAGACCATGCACCTGTAAGCGCGGTCATGGAGTGGTGTTCGGTGGAGCCCAACACTCGCGTGCCGTTCATCGCTTCGTGCCACAATCCGTTCTCAGATGCCGAAAAACCACCCTACGAATGGCAAGAACTCGCACTGGAGTTACTTCGGCAGGCCTCGGATAAAAGCGAGGTTCTCGAGTTGATTGTCGATCATGTTTTTCCCACGGGCTGGTCAGGTTCCCGCGCGGCGATCATTCGGCAGCGTGCTGAGCTGTTTGATCAACTGCCATCACTTGTAGACGGTGTAACGGAAGAACATGTTCGTCCTATCAAGCAGCGACTTGATGAGGTTGTGGAAAGTGACGAACAACATGAGGCGGAAAATGACCGTATTCGAGATGAGCGGTTCGAGTAACAAGCACTTATGTTCAAATAATCGCATTCGAAAAATTAGCGGTGAATCTGTGCGGAATCTCGCCGCGACGGGATTGCTTTGTTCCCTACTCATAGGGTCGGTTGTGTCACTCTGCGGCTTCCGTAGAAGTGTAGGCTTGGTCAGGGCGATTGGGTGATTGGGGGTATTGGAGTTCTAGCTGACCGTCGGCGACCATCGGTGCGAGATGTCTTTCACGCAGCCCCGCAGGCTCGAGCTTGCACAGCTGCGCTATCTGGTCAGCTGTGAGGAATCTCCCAAGGCAGAGTGCCCGGATTGTCGATCGCATTACGTTTGCGGAAACGCCACGTTTTGTGGAAACCGGCGCTATTATGTGTTGAGTCGGCATCGTTATGTAAGGAGCATCCAGATTAAGTAGCGCAAACAAAGCGGATGTTTCACTCAGAATTCAGCGCCTGTCGCTACCGACTCAATTACCTGTCATCCAGGAGAAAAATTCAGCGAGCGTTGCAGCATTCCTCCCTACACAGAACGTTTTCCAATCCTCCGGACATAACGGGAACATACGGGGATAATTGGAAAACATATATCGTTGTGTTTCAATAACTTAGTGCGTATATGTTCAAATTCGTAATGACGGGGTCGGGTGTTCAAGTCACCCATGCGGCACCATTTTTTATAATGAATTTCAACGCATCGCACCAATAAGCTCGCGGCGAAATAAAGTACGCTGTCTCTCGGCACCTGAGTTGTCGTCAATGGCACAAACCTAAGTTCGTAACAGACCAACAACCAACTGTGCTGTCAGATCGACAGCGTGTTCGATACTTTTGGAAATCGCTGCCGCATCACGGACATCCGGTGGGTAAAGCGCGCTTGCTTCGCCACTGTAGTGACGCCAGATCGCACGGGTGACACCGTTGCGACGGCACAGAATGTTGAAGTCCTCAGTCAGATCGAACGACCAGCCAATATCACCATAACCACCCGTATCGCCCAACTGCTGGTGCAGTGCGCGCATCTTTGCCTCTATGGCAATCAGCTCCGCTGGCTTTTCCGCAAGCTGGGCTTGCCGAATACGTGCCGCGCGGATCAGGGCTTGTTCAAAGTCTGACATACATCCCCCACACCGTGTTGTCCTCACGTACAGATTGGACAGACAACACGAACACGATATCTAAGATGATTCGCACAGCTGCGGTATAGCCGACCGGCCACGGCCCCCACATGTGTATCAAATGACGATGAAATTTTCCCAATGCTTGCCGTTACTATGGCTCCGCATGCGTGACCTCGCCAAAAACGTGGCTTGATTGCTGGACTGCAAAAGCCTTTAATCGGCATGCAACGTGTGCGACCGGCATTGAATTCGGCGCATGGAACGACGCAGGAGGAAACGCAGCATACGTCACGACATATGCTGACCCATATAGAAAGGGCTGCAATGCAACGTGCTCTCGTGATTGATCCGGGCAAATGTACCGGGTGTAAACAGTGCGAACTTGCCTGTTCGTACGTCAAGGAAGGCGCCTTCAACCCCTCAAAGTCACGCATTCGAGTGTTCGATTTCCACCAGAATGCACGCTTTGTGCCCTACACTTGTACCCAGTGCGACGAAGCCTGGTGCCAGCAGGCCTGCCCCACCAACGCCATCACAACCGACGCGTTCGGCGTCAAGAACGTCAACGACAACCTGTGCGTTGGCTGCAAGGTGTGTACGATCGCCTGCCCGTTCGGCACGGTGAATTACAATGTCGCGACCGGCAAGGTCATCAAATGCGACCTGTGTGGTGGTGACCCGGCCTGCGCCTCGGCCTGCCCGACCGACGCGATCGCTTATACGGACGTTGAACAGGCTGGCTTCGACAAGATGCAGGCCTGGGCACAGAAAACCGACGCTGGCGCACTACAGGCCTAGGATGAGCAATCCGCAGGTGTGGCGCGATAGTTCTCGCGCACCAGGCAAGCCTGCAGAAAGAACCTTGAATGCAAGGAGAATAATTATGGCATGGATGCGAAAACTCCTCCGTGTAAATCTCACCACCGGAAACATTGTCGAAGAGCCGCTCAACATGGAGTGGGCGCAGAAATATCTCGGTCAGCGCGGGCTGGCTTCGAAATATTTAACGGAAGAAATCGATCCGAAAGTTGATCCGCTCAGCCCGGACAACAAACTGATCTTCTGCACCGGCCCGTTGACGGGTACGAGTGCATCGACCGGTGGGCGATATTCCGTGATCACGAAAGGGGCTCTGACGGGGGCAATCGCCTGCTCCAATTCAGGCGGATACTTTGGCCCGGAACTGAAATTTGCCGGTTACGACATGATCATCTTCGAGGGTAAGGCGGAAAAGCCGGTCTACCTGACGGTGATCGACGACAAGGTGACTTTGCAGGACGCAGGCGACCTGTGGGGTAAGTCGGTCTGGGACACGGAAGCCGCCATCAAGTCCAAACATCAGGACTCGATGATGCACATCGCCTCTATTGGCATCGCCGGTGAGAACCAGGTGCTCTACTCCTGCATCGTCAATGATCTCCACCGTGCTGCCGGACGCTCGGGGGTCGGAGCCGTTATGGGTTCGAAAAATCTCAAGGCCGTTGCGGTTCGCGGAACGGGCGGTGTCAAGGTCGATGATTTCATGGAGTTCATGAAAACCACCGAAGCTGGCAAGAAGGTTCTGGCTGACAATGCCGTAACGGGTGAGGGCCTGCCGACTTACGGTACGCAGGTTCTCATGAATGTCATCAACGAGGCAGGTGCCTTGCCGACTCGCAACTCGCGCGATGTCCAGTTTGAAGGTGCACACGACATCTCAGCCGAAGCCATGGCGGAACCATCCGGCAAAGATGGCAAGCCGAACCTGCTTGCAAACCAGGGTTGCTTTGCCTGCACAATCGCGTGTGGGCGGATTTCCAAGATCAACGAGGAACACTTCACCGTCGTCAACAAACCGGAATACTGGCATGCGTCAGGGGGTCTTGAATACGAGGCTGCGTGGGCGCTGGGGGCGGCGACAGGCATCAACGATCTCGACGCACTGACCTATGCAAACTTTATCTGCAACGAACAGGGGCTCGATCCAATCTCGTTCGGCGCGACCCTCGGTGCAGCCATGGAGCTTTGGGATCTTGGCATCCTGAACAGCGAAATCACGGGCGGTCTTGAGTTGAAATTTGGTTCCGCTGAAGCGCTCACAGCCGCGGTTGAAGCGACAGGTAAGGCTGAAGGGTTTGGTGCGGAACTCGGGATGGGATCTGCCCGTCTGACGGCCAAGTACGGCAAACCCGAACTCTCACAAACGGTGAAAGGTCAGGAATTCCCGGCCTACGACCCGCGCGGCATTCAGGGCATGGGCCTGACCTATGCCACATCGAACCGCGGCGCCTGCCACCTGCGCTCTTACACCGTGTCGTCCGAAATTCTCGGTATCCCCGAAAAAACGGACCCTCTGGTGACGGAAGGAAAAGCCGGTCTTGTGAAGGCCTTCCAGGATGCAACGGCTGCTGTGGATAGCGCCGGGCTATGCGTATTCACAACGTTTGCATGGACTCTTGAGGATATTGCTCCGCAAGTGAATGCAGCCTGCGAGGGAGAGTGGACTGTCGACACCATGCTCGAAGCGGGGGAACGGATCTGGAATCTGGAACGTCAGTTCAACAATCAGGCAGGCTTCACGGCAGCCGACGACAAGCTGCCTGAGCGCCTCATGAAGGACGCCGCCAAGACTGGTCCTGCCGAAGGGCTGGTTTCCGGCCTCGATGTCATGTTGCCGGAATACTATGAACTTCGAGGTTGGACAGCCGACGGCGTCCCCACCAACGAAACAATGGCGCGGTTGAGACTTTAGACAAGTGGCGGTGCGATGTTGGATTAACCGGAATCGCACCGCTCCAGTACCCGGCATGTTTGGCGAGCGCCTTTACTGTTCTGGCGTCATCCGCGCGGTTGGGGGAACCAGATGAAGTCCTGCAAGTGCGGGCTGAATGGAGTGAAACTGTCTATGGTCGATCCACACCACGTCATCATTGGAGCCGGCCCTGCGGGGGTAACCGCGGCGGAAACGCTCCGTAAACACGACGCGAATGCGCGCATTACGATCATAGGGGAAGAGCCGGAAGCGCCGTATTCCCGCATGGCGATTCCGTATCTCCTGGAAGGTGATATCCAGGAGGCAGGCACGCATTTGCGTACCGATGCGGAACACTTCAATTCCCTCGATATCAATGTTTCGCGTGAACGTGTCGGGACAGTCATGGCCGGTCAGAAGCGCCTCAAGCTTGAGAATGGCAATGATGTAGAGTTCGATAAACTCCTCATTGCGACGGGATCAAGTCCGATCAAGCCGCCGATCGATGGAATGGATCTTCCCGGTGTCCATAATTGCTGGACGCTTGCCGATGCCCGTAAGATCAATGATCTTGCCGTGTCAGGCTCCAACGTCGTTCTGCTTGGCGCCGGGTTCATTGGTTCCATCATCCTTGAAGCGCTTGCGTCCAAAGGAGTGAACCTCACGGTCGTTGAGATGGGCGATCGCATGGTGCCACGTATGCTCGATGAAACCGCAGGAAACATGCTCAAATCCTGGTGCGAGGAACGCGGGATTCGAATTCTCACCTCAACGAAAGTGACTGAGGTTGTTGAGGCAACAGGTGGTCTTCATGTCGTCACGGACGGCGGCGAACGGCTCCCCGCAAAACTCTTTGTGGTCGCAGCGGGTGTGAAACCAAATTACGGCTTCCTGGCGTCAAGCGGTATAGAAGTCGGGTCAGGTGTCCACGTCGACAATCATATGCAAACCAATGTTCCCGGCATCTACGCGGCCGGAGACGTGGCCGAAGCCAGAGACCTGTCGACCGGTGGCTATGACGTGCTCGCCATCCAGCCGGTTGCGGTTGAGCACGGCTACACCGCGGCCATGAATATGGCCGGCCACCCAACCGAACACCGTGGAAGCCTGAACATGAATGTGCTCGATACCGTCGGGTTGATCTCTTCATCATTCGGATCATGGATGGGTGTGGACGGCGGAACCCGAGGCACGCTGGCCGACCAGTCCGGTTATCGCTACATCCGCCTTGAGTTCGACGATGATCGCCTCGTCGGTGGTCAGGCCGTCGGACTGACGGAGAATATCGGCATTATGCGCGGTCTCATCCAGACAGGCTTGCCGCTCGGGTCCTGGAAAGACAAGCTCATCGCAGCGCCTGAACGTCTTGCCGAAGCCTACATCGCAACGGCCCACGGCATCTCTCACGCATGATTGAAACAGAGAGGGTGGAAAATCGGATACATCACGCCCCATGAAAGTAAAACTCAAACTTTACGCAACGCTTGGCAAATACCTTCCGCCAACCGCGAAGCGGAACGAGATCGACCTCACGGTAGACGAGACCACGTCCGTGCTCGATCTGCTCACCAGCCATAACGTTCCAATGGAAACCTGCCACCTGATCCTGGTGAACGGTGTATTTTCTCCACCAGCCAACGCAGCCAACGCGACCCTCAAGAATGGTGACATTGTTGCCGTGTGGCCTCCCGTGGCAGGCGGCTAATGCGCACGATATCTAGCGAAACCAGCACGGTCACAAAATTGATGGCCGCAAACCCTTCCGAATTTACGCGCGGCATGGAGCGCGTGACGCGAGACATGACGGCGCGTAAGGACGGGGAGGTAACAATAATCAATCTTCCGGGTGGAACGGTGTCCATCACGTATAGCCCGAAGGAAGGTCGCCGCCTCAGTCCCCTGATTGTGATGCCGGCCGCCGATGTGATATTCACGTTCACCAACGTCGAGGAAGCGGATCGCGCGGCCTTCATTGCCAAATTCGACCTCGTCTTCCAGCGTGGCGGCGGTTAACCCAAATCAACCATGCGACCTGATGGTCGCATCTGGCACTTCATAAAATTTGAAATCGTATTAAGGTTCGAATCACTGGCTGCTCCGTTGAGTTGACAGGCAAAGCATACAAGAAGCGTGAAGCGGCTCTCCCGTTACAGAGCCGCGACAGGAAAGCAACAGAGGAACGCAGTGACGAAAAGAGCGGGCTCGGGGGAGCCTGAAAACCACCATATGCATCATGGCAGATCGCAACCCCACACCAGTTGGACCATAGAATGGCCAACGTGGGGATTGATTGCGGTGTGTTATGGGGGGTGGCTCACTCTAACGTACGCATACCATTCTATCCCGCTCTGGATATTTGCACCCTGCACCGCCTATATCGTTGCGCTTCATTCTTCTCTCCAGCACGAAATTCTCCACGGTCATCCAACACGCAATGCCACAATCAACGAGGTGATGGTTTATTTCCCCCTTGGCCTGTTCGTCCCGTACCGTCGTTTCCGCAACACCCACCTTCGTCATCACTGCGATGAACGCCTGACAGATCCCTACGACGATCCGGAAAGCTGGTATGTTTGCCCAGAAAAATGGGGGCAGTCGTCCGGTGTAATACGATTGTTGCTTCGCATAAACGCGACACTGGGTGGTCGCCTGATCATTGGTCCAGGCCTCGCGATGTTTGGGCTCCTCCGTCAGGATGCGCGTGATATCCTCTCCGGTAAGGCGCCACTCACGGCTCGTGCCTGGCTCCATCATGTGATCGGCCTTGTGGTTGTGAGTCTATGGCTGGTCGGAATTTGCGGAATGAACCTCTGGACGTACATATTCTGCACTGCGTACCCCGGCATGAGTCTCCTTCTCATTCGCAGCTACGCGGAACATCGTGCGAGCGAAGATCCAAACCACCGCACAGCAATCATCGAAGCTTCACCGTTCTTCAGTCTTCTTTTCCTGAACAACAATCTGCATTACGTACATCACCAAAGACCACGTGTGCCTTGGTATGACCTTCCACGTCTGTACCGTGCTAGCGCCGAGGAGTTCCATGTTCGTAACGCAGGCTACGGATTTTGTGGTTACGGTGATTTGTTCCGTCGCCACTTTTTTCGTGCGCACGATGATATCGTGCATCCTCTAAGCCCGAAAGAAAGGAAGCAATGATTGCGTCTCTCCCGATGTATCGCAACACTGCGACCCAGGGAGCCTGTGATCGCTTCTGGACCGTCTGGGCAGAAAAACTTCGCAAACGTGGCATAGACGCCCCTATGCACCTGACAATCGAGGACGATGCTGAATCCACGTGGTCTGATCCGGCGTTATTGATCTCCCAGACGTGTGGATACCCTTATGCCTCCAGCCTCCGGGACAAAGTACGCCTTGTCGCCACGCCACACTACGCGGTCGAGGGATGCAATGGCCCAGCCTATTGCAGCTGGATTGTTGTCCATGTCGACAGCATAGCAACTATTCTTCAGGATCTTGAGGGGCTTCGCGTTGCGTTCAATGGTTCTGGATCGCAGTCGGGCTACAACAATTTTCGCGCCGCCATCGCACCACTGACCCACGGTAAAAAGTTTTTTTCCGAAACTCATCAAACGGGAAGCCATGCAGAATCGATGCGTTACGTAGCCGATGGAAAAGCCGACTGCGCCGCCATCGATGCCGTCAGCTGGGTGCTGACGCTCGAAGAAGAGCCTTTACTTGAAAAAAAACTACGGCGCATGGCTATAACGCCAGAAGTTCCCGGATTGCCGTTCATCACATCAGCAGATCGCAGCGATGAAGACGTGACTGCCATGCGCAATGCTCTCTTGGATACGTTGTGCGATGCCACTCTGAGCGAAGACCTGGCGATACTGAAACTGTGCGGAGCAACCGTTCTTGATGACAGTGCATATGACGTCTGCCTGACGATGGAGCGCGCCGCGGTCGAAGCCGGTTATCCCAGATTGGCCTGACCGGACGTCGCCAATGTGTAAAAATCCTTAGTGCCAGTCATGCCGGGGGATTGCGTCGCCCGAATCGCTTGTCTATTGCGAAGGATCAAGAATTGAAGCGGAGCAATCGCTCGCGAAAACGAAGTGAGGACACCCCATGGCAGAACTTCAGAGCCACGCCAAATGCGTGATCATCGGTGGTGGCGTCATGGGTGTCGGGCTCCTTTATCATCTGGCTGAGGAAGGTTGGACCGATACGGTGCTTGTCGAGAAAGGCGAGCTGACGTCCGGTTCTACGTGGCATGCCGCAGGGCAGTGTCCGCACTTCACGGGCTCATATAATCTTGCCAAGATCCATTACGAAGGCACGATCCTGTATCCCAAACTCGAAGAGCTGACCGGACAGGCCGTCTCGTGGCACGGCTGCGGTGGCGTGCGGCTGGCGCAGACCGATGCTGAGGTGGAGTGGTTCCATCACGTGGCGGGCATGGCGCCTTTGATCGGCTATGAGTGCGAAGTCGTTGGCCCGGAAGACATCAAGCAGTATCACCCATACCTTGAAACGTTCGACGTGAAGGCCGGTTTCGTGACGTTCACAGATGGTCACGTTGCCCCCGCCGACGTGACAATGGCCATGGCCGCTGGAGCGCGAAAGCACGGCGTTACGATTTCCAAACGCAACCGCGTCACAGATGTCAATTTGCTTCCGTCCGGCGAATGGCAGGTTGTGACCGAGCAAGGTACGATCACATGTGAGCATGTCGTGAATGCCTGTGGTTCCTACGCGGACATCGTTGGCTCCTGGACCGGACATAATGTGCCGATAGCTAATATGCTGCATCATTACATTATCACCGAGCCGCTCCAGGAACTCGTTGATATGGAGAAAGAACTTCCTGTTATTCGCGACCCTTACTCGCACTGTTACATCCGCGAGGAAGCGAACGGCATCCTGATCGGTCCATATGAAACCGCTGGCGCAACGACCTGTTTCAACGATGGCATATCCTGGGATTTCGAGAACGAACTCGTCCCGGACGAGATGGATCGTCTGATGCCATGGCTCGAGAAAGCGACCGAGCGTTTCCCAATGTTCGAGAAGGCGGGCCTGAAGTCAGTTATCTCCGGCGCGATCACCCACACACCGGACGCGAATTTCCTCCTCGGCCCCGCACCGGGCGCAGCCAACTACTGGATGGCGAATGGCGCGTCCATCGGGATCTGCCAGGGCGCAGGGGCAGGCAAGTATCTCGCCCAGTGGATGGTCCACGGTGCCGCCGACATCAACATGGCCGAGTTCGACCCGCGCCGCTTCGGTCCGTGGGCCACATTGGAATACGCCAAGGTCACGTCGATCAACGACTACCAGAACATGTACACCTGCCTGCCGCCCGGTGATCAGCACGAAGCAGGTCGTCCCGTCCGCACATCAAGCCTCTACGACAAGCACAAGGCCGCCGGTGGTCTCTTTCAGCAAGTCATGGGCTGGGAACGCGTCCGCTGGTACGACACGGCGGGTGAGGGAGAAAAATACTCCTGGAAGCGATCGAACTGGTGGGGCGCTGTGAAAGAGGAGGCGCTCGCTGTCCGCAATGCGGTCGGCCTGATGGACCTTTCGACGTTTGCCAAGTTCGACGTTCGTGGCAGGGATGCTGCCACCGTCCTCAATCGTATCACAGCCAACAAGATGCCCCGCAAGGATGGCGGCATCGTCCTCACCCACTTCCTGAACGAGGGTGGACGGATCATGGGTGAAGCCACGATTACGCGAATGGCTGAGGATCACTTCTATGTTCTGGTGGGAGCAACGGCACAACACACCGACTTTGATTGTATCACGAATGCCGTACAGGACGGGGAAGACCTTATCATCGAGGATCATACGGAAAAGGTCGGCACACTGGTGCTCGCCGGCCCGAAGGCGCGCGATGTGCTCTCCGCTGTAACATCCGATGACGTGAGCCACGAGAATTTCCGCTGGCTGACCGGAAAGGTTATCTCCATTGAGGGGACAGAGATCGTCGCACTGCGTGTGAACTACGTCGGCGAACTCGGTTGGGAGCTGCATGGACCAATGGACAAGCTGCCTGCGATCTTCGATGCGCTGATGGCAGCGGGTGAGCCGCACGGCATTCGCCTGTTCGGCTCCTATGCCATGAACGCCCTGCGGATGGAAAAAGCCTATCGCGGTTACGGCAGCGACATTACCACCGAGATCACCATGGTCGAAGGCGATATGGAACGCTTTGTCGACTGGGACGGCGCGGAGTTCGTTGGCAAGCAGGCCACACTCAATTCCAGGCAGCAAGGTGCGCGCATCAAGCTGGTATACCTTGAGGTCGATGCGAAAGACGCGGATTGTGTTGGTGGTGAAACGGTCTACGCAGGCGATAAACCTGTTGGCGTTACGACCACCGGTGGTTACGGTTTCGCCGTCGAAAAGTCTCTCGCCTTCGCTTACGTTGAACCGGAGCTTGCGTCCGACGGAGGTGTTTTCACCATCGACATCCTTGGCGAACGCCGTGCCGCAAAAATCATCCCGCAACCTGCGTATGATCCAAAGAACGAACGACTGCGGAGCTAAAGTATTGAAATAAACCCCGGTGGTTTCCGCGATGGGCATCGAGGTGCGATACTTGTGAGCCATGATTCCAATTGAATCAAACGCGCTATAAGATACGGCAGATCAGGTCATAGTAAATTGAGCCCACCATGCCAGACAGTCTTTCCGTAGTCATGATCGGCGCAACAGGTGCTGTGGGCGGTCATGTCGTTGAAACGCTTGTCGGCAGAGACAACCTGAAACAGTTGACGCTGCTTGGCCGTCGGCCGGTCGAAGGCGTGACCAGTGAAGTGGTGCGTCAACACGCAATCGATATTTTTGATCCATCCACCTATGAGGCATATCTGTCTGGGCATCGCACGGCCATCTGCACATTGGGGGTGGGGGAGCCAACCAAGACCAGCCGACACGACCTCGTGAAAATCGACAAAACGGCAGTGCTCGACTTTGCTACGGCATGCAAGGTCGCTGGCGTCAGACATTTCGAATTACTGGGCTCAGTCGGTTCAAACTCCAGATCCTGCTCTTTTTTTCTGCGAACCAAAGGTGAACTGCAGGACGGGTTGCGGGCACTCGATTTCGAACGCCTGAGCTTGTTCCAACCATCAATGATACTCACGCCCACCAATCGCTACGGCCTCTCTCAGGCTCTGACGCTTGCGGTCTGGCCTTACCTGACGCCGGTTCTGGCAGGGGGACTGCGCATATACCGCGGCATTCGGGTGGATATGCTGGGGCGTGCGATTGCCAACAATATCACGAAAGGCAAGGTGGGAACCGAGGTGCTCTTCTGGGACGACTTCATGTCGTTGTCCGGTGAGAAGATTTAAGCACTTCTATAACCGTTCTGCTTCCCTCTTCTTCAACTCCTGCAATGCCTCGAAAATATAATCACGGCGGATGGAACTGGCGTCGCGGTTGCGCGAGAGCTGCATGTGAAACACTTCTTGTGCACCGGTCTGAAACATCATCTCGCAGCTGACAAGATAAAATTCCCACATCCGGCAGAACCGTTCGTCGTACATTTCGGCAACGCGGTCGCGGTTGGCTTCAAAGCGTGTGTGCCAGTGCCGCAATGTCATGGCGTAATGCAACCGCAGGAATTCGCAATCCGTCACCCAGAGCCGGTTTCGCTCGACCACGGGGAACACTTCCGAAAGGGCAGGGGAGTAGGCGCCAGGGAAGATATACTTGCGCAACCAGGCACTCGCCGTGCTTGGCGGGCTCATATGGCCGATGGAGTGCAGCAGCATGACACCATCATCCGGCATCAACTCGTTCACCTTGCCGAAGAACTCGTCGTAGCGTGGCACACCCACATGTTCAAACATGCCGACAGATACAATCCGATCGTACTGCTGGTTCAACTCACGGTAATCGCGCAACTCGAATTTCACACGGTCGCTGACACCGGCTTCCTTGGCACGCTCTACCGCAAGCGCATGTTGTTCCGTCGACAGCGTCACACCGTGAACGTGGACGTCCTCCATCTGGGCGAGGTAAATCGCAAGACCGCCCCAACCACACCCAATATCAAGAATCTTCTGGCCGGGCTGGAGGTCGAGCTTCGCCGCGATCAATCGACATTTCGCAACCTGCGCTGCCTCAAGTGTGTCGTCGTCATTTTCAAAATAGGCACACGAGTAGAACAAGCCATCGTCCAGGAACAGTCGGTAGAAGTCGTTCCCGACATCGTAATGATGCGCAATGTTTTGCTGTGCCTTGCCGATCGGGTTTGACTGTTGAAAACGTTTCAAACGTCTCGAAACGGCGCCTGCAACGCGTTGAAATCCTCGTGGTCGCCCTGTTGGCTTGTTCCGGTTTGTTGAAATGAGAGTCAGGAATTCACGCAGCGAGGAGTCCGGGAAGCTCAGTGTGCCATCCATGTAGGCTTCGCCCGCAGCCAGTTCTGTATTGAAGAACAGCGACTTGTAAAGCTTGGGATCTGTCAGCGCCATGGTCACTGATGGTCCCGGTGCTCGACCGCCAAACACATGTGTACCCCCGTCCGCATCGGTTACGGTGAGCGTGCCGACCTGCACAAGATGGGACAACAGTTTCGAAAGTGGGAACATGCCCTCTCCTCGCATTCACAACATTTGGCCGGCGAAGGCCGGGACGCGCCGGACTGGTTAGCACGGTTGCAATGCGAGATGTAAGAGCGGGAAGGTCGTTACTCCAATGCGCGGCGTAACAGAAATGGCAACGTCAAGCTGAGGCCGAGGAATCGCAGCAACTGGTGCCCGGCAACAAATGCCGCATCGTAGCCGAGCGAAAATGCCAGCACGGACATGGTGTCCAACCCGCCTGGCGAAAATGCGAGCCAGATGTGACCGAATGCGTCTCCGAGAAGCAACGCAATTAGCCACGCCCCCGCGGCCGTAATTCCGGCAGAGATGGCGAACACGGCCAACCCCGCTACGGCGCTTTCGACAAGCAGTGCACGGTCAATCCCGGCAAAGCGGGTGCCAATGACGATTCCGGTGCCTATGAAGCCTGGCCAGGCGAACCACTCAGGCACACCGCCCTCGATCACACCGGCACCTGACAGGACAATCCCCGCAATCATCGAACCGACAAACTCCGGTGCCGCAATACGCAGATGCGACGCAACGAGACTTGCAGCCACTGCAAGCAAGGCCAGCCCGCCAAGCTGAATGATTGTAATGTGCGGTGTGGTGTTCAACGTCGCAGTCGCACCAACGCCGGCCAACCCCAGAACAGCGGGGATAACAAGAAACAACGCACCAATGCGTACGGTCTGCAGCACTGCGACGCGGCGGACGTCAGCGCCAATATCCTCTGCAAATGCAAGAACGAAGGAGAACGCCCCTGGCACGCACGACATGACGGCTGTCTTGCGGTCGAGCTGATAGACTCGCATCAGAAACCATGGTCCGACAAGCATCAGGATCACAACACAGACGGCCAGTCCCGCAAGACTGAGTGGCCAGGTTGGTAGCGAAGCGAGGGTGCTCTGGCTGACACCGGCACCGAGCGTGGCCCCCATGACGGTGAAGGCACCGCGGCGAAAGATATTTGGTACGCCGATGGGAGCACCGGCCAGTGCAGCCAATGCGACGGCCGCCATGGCACCGCTCAGCAGTCCTGCAGGAAAGCCACTCAAATGACCGAGAATCCCACCGGTCGTGCCGATCAGCAGCGTAACAATGAAAGGCAGAGCAGACTCCGCGTCATGCGAGGGGCAAGGCCCTCGACGCTATCACGAGCTTATGTAGCGTCACAACGGGGCAACGCATATTGCCGTAGCGCCTGCTCAACCGTTACCATAGCCTGCATTACGTGACGTGGACAAAAACGAGCGGACAGGATGGGCATGAGGGGCATGGGCTGGCTTTCTGTCATCGTGCACACCAACCCAGGCGGGGCGTTCATAAAGCAGGTTCAGCGGCGTTTGCCGGACCACCATGTAGGCAACAAGCGGACTGATGAGCGCCACCAGCCAAACAACACCTGATGCAATACCCACGTCAGTAATCACCCCGGTTTTGAGCAACACAACGCGCGTCACCGCCATTGGGATGGCAAAGGAGATGTAAATGACAATCGAATTCTGACCGCAGAAGCGCACAAACCGGGCCATATCAAATTTCGACAATTGACTGGCCAGTGTGACAATCGCAATACCGCCCATGCCGCCAAGAGCAAGAGAGATAAATGGCAAGTCGCTGGCAACGTCCCAGCGTGCAAATGGACTCGTCGTGTACGCAAGAACTCCGTTCAGGACAGCCCAACCTGCCAAGCCGGAAAGAGCAAGCGGTGTATTGTACGACGCCCAGTTTGCGATTGCGAAAACATGCGGGGCGAGCAGGTATCCAGCGAGAAAGAAAACGTAATATGGCGCAATGAAGTGATCCAGTGTGTACCAACCGGTTTGTACTGGAAGGATTTGCAGGAGTGCAGCGCTTGCGAGTAAAGCCCATGCCGGTACATCACGAAGAAGCTTCGTCGCAACAAAGAACAGCGGCAGCACATAGATGAACCACAGAGTCGGGAATGGATGAACAAGTGCGGTTACAAACTGTGAAACAAGTTCGTTGATATCCAAACCGCTGGTTGCCGCAGTTTTGATCGTCGCCTGAATTACAGTCCAGATGACGTAGAAATAGGCAAAATGAACCACTTTCTTGTCGAGGTAGTGTGTCCATGTTCGCCCGATCGCGAGGGACAGGAACAGACCTGAAAGGAGAAAGAAATCGGGCATCCGGAAGGGTTTGGCATACGCCACAACATGGTGCATGAACCCGAAATCACCCAGCCCCTGCTCCGCGTAGGCTTCTCCTACGCCAAGCGTAGAATGCATCATCACAACGAGAATGATACAGATCCCCTTGGCATAATCAAACCATGCAATGCGGGATGAAGAGCGCTCGGATAGATGGACGAGCGCAGCGCGTGTCGGATGCATGTCCGGGACACCTTGTTCAAGGACGCAAGAATTCTGATCCTTATCCTAGCACCGTGCATGCCAGATACTGCGAACCCGCGATGACATTTCCGCGATATGCGCATCCTGCGGCCGGTGGTCGAGCTGTATTGCGTTAACCTGGTCGGGCGCAGGGCCGAACGCAGATAAGTCACCCCATCGCCTTCAGGGCGCTTTCTCGAATGGCGGAGATATTTTCCTCGTAAGAGGCACCCTTGAAGACGCCTGATCCGGCAACGGTCACATTTGCACCGGCCTCCGCTACGAGATGCACGGTGTTTCGGTTCACGCCGCCGTCAACTTCCAGATAAATATCCCGACCAGAAATCATCTGGCGGATACGTCGGATTTTTTCGCACTGGCTCGCGATGAATGACTGGCCGCCAAAACCTGGATTGACTGTCATCACGAGGATGAGGTCCACCTTGTCCATCACATAGTCCAACACGCTTTCCGGCGTACTTGGGTTCAGTGATACGCCAGCCTTCTTGCCAAGCGAACGGATCAGCTGCAGCGAGCGATCCAGATGCGGACCGGCCTCGGCATGAATCGTAATGATGTCGGCCCCGGCTTTCGCGAACGCTTCGATATAGGGGTCTGCCGGGGCAATCATCAGATGTACGTCCAGAATCTTGTCGGTATGTGGGCGCAGCGCAGCAACAACATCAGGACCGATCGTGATATTAGGAACAAAATGCCCATCCATCACGTCGACATGAACCCAGTCGCAGCCCGCCTTGTCTATCGCTCGCACTTCTTCGCCAAGTCGTGCGAAGTCGGCAGAAAGAATAGAAGGGGCGATGAGGAATTGATCAGTCATCGGTTGGGTGTCCACTTCGCGGTCTCGCATGGCCATGCCCGATGCGTTATGTAACGCACTCAGGCTACCGGGGACGCATATCATGGAAAAATTTCTTGGCAAGCTCACCAGATGGATGGGGGCCAACGATACAAAGCTGCCAACGGCGCAAGACGACGTTCAGTTCGCTGCAGCCGCTCTGATGGTGCATGCCATGCGGGTCGACGATGTCGAGGATCCCGATGAAGTGAAACGCGTGCGGGACGTGCTTGCAGATCGGTTTGATCTCGATCGTGATGACCTGAACACCGTGATCGCAAAGGGGACGCAAGCCGATGATGAAGCTGTCGATCTCTATCGCTTTACGAAGATCTTGACCGCAAATTTGGATCAAACCGGTCGGCAGGACATTGTTCGAATGCTTTGGCAGGTGATGTTTGCTGACGGCAACATTCACGAATTCGAAAGCAATCTTGTCTGGCGGGTGGCCGAACTGATTGGTGTATCGCGCGCGGATCGCATCCGGTTACGACAGGAGGTCACCGCAAACCCGAAGGCATAACGTCGGCAACAAACTTGCTTAGAGTTCGCTGCTGTAAGCCTGCCAACCTTCGGGTGCACTCCATTGGCCACCAAAGTTCCAGCTTCCATCGCCAACGGTGAAGATCGGTGCAACAACTTCTCGACCCGTCAACGCTTCAAGGCGTTCAACGAAATTCGAGCCATCCCGACCCGCTCCAACTGCACATCCGACCAGAACGATTTTCGCGTCCTCGGACAGGTAGTGTTTCCATTCCGCAACAAGCTCGCCGTAGGGACCGAGTGTATCACCAGCGAAACCGTAGAGCCCAAGTGCCAGTTCCCCGGGACGTCCATATCCGACCAGCACAAGTTCACTGACCCGCTTGAGTTTGCGAAGGATCATCGTCACATCCAGGATGAAGTCTTCGTCCCGCGAGATCCGCAGCGATGCATCCTGTGGCCGCAAGGAGTCTTGCAGCAACTTCAAATCCAGCAGCCCGTCATCGAAAACATACAGTGATCGGTGCGCCAGAATATCAAAGGTGAACTCAACAGTAGTACTCATTGACGCAATAACTCTCTGCACATGTACACCCAAAACACGTGTATCCCCGGACTACACGCGCTAGAAATCAGGCAAACGATTCGTTCACGTTCATTATGGGAACGGTTCCGGACCATTGAATCGAACGGACCTATCGATATCGTTAATATGCGGATGAAAAGCGTAACAATCCGCCGTCGCGACGCCGGGAGAGCTGGAACATGTCGAAGGAATGGCGAAACAGATGGCGCCACAGGCATTGGCAACCTGGTCCCGAACAGAACCGCTATAACGGTCTTGAGCCGATCGTCTGCATAACGGGCGGATCAGATGGCATCGGTCTGGCTCTGGCGCACGAATTCGTGGCAGAAGGGCGCGCTCTTCTGCTTGTTGCGCGCGATCCTTCGCGTTTGGAGTTGGCCGCCCGCGAAATCACGCGCAGGAAGCCAGGGGCGCTCATTCTGACTCACTATATCGATTTGTTGAATCCGGAGAACCGCAGGGTCCTGGAAGCACATGCGGCGAGTCTTGGCTATTACATCGACGTACTGGTGAACTCTGCCGGCTCAGGTTTATCCGGACCGTTCATCAGCCACAGTACACATAATATCCGCGATCTTATAGAATTGAACATCACGGGCGTGACGGATCTCTGTCGTCGCCTGCTACCGGGCATGGTCGCGCGTGGTCGGGGGGGGATCCTGAACGTGTCCTCCATGGCCGGCCTCGTACCAGGGCCGCATCAGGCGGCCTATTACGCAAGCAAGGCCTACATGAATTCGCTTGGAGCCGCATTGGCCAACGAAGTGTCCGGCAAGGGCGTGCGCATCACCACACTCGCCCCGGGCGCCGTGGATACACAGTTTCACGAGCGGATGGAAGCTGAGGGGAGTCGTTACTTGCGGTTTCTTGGGGTTCAGTCACCGGACGTCGTGGCAAAGGCTGGCTACGCAGGGTTTCAGCGCTGGCAACGTTTTGTCGTTCCCGGCCTGGTGCACAAGATCAACGCGTTTGCGTTACATCTGCTGCCAAACTGCATTACAGTACCGATGATGGCGTTTCTCTTGCAGCGGCCAACCATACAACCACATCTCGACAAGGACAAAACGGCACGATGATGGATCGGGACAACGAGCTGCTGAGAGACCGGGGACGTAGCATCCTGGGCGGTAACGTATCCCTCAATGTGCCAGAAAAAGTGCTGCCCGAACGCAAACCGGTGCTTTTGATCCTGCATCAGGAAAAATCAAATCCTGGACGCATTGCGCAGTGGCTGGTCGCAAACGGTTTTCCGCTCGATATCCGCAAACCGCGTTTTGGTTGCCCATTGCCCGAGACGTTGGAACATCATGCCGGTGCTGTCATTTTCGGTGGTCCCATGAGTGCTAACGATACAGATGATTTTATCAAGCAGGAGACAGACTGGATCCGTGTTCCTCTGCGCGAGAACAAGCCATTTCTGGGCGTCTGCTTGGGTGCGCAGATGTTGGCGCGGCACCTTGGTGGAGAAGTGACACCATGTCCTGATGAGTCGATCGAAGTGGGGTACTATCCACTCTCCTTGACGGATGCCGGTCGCAATCTCTGTGAATGGCCTGAGCACGTTTACCAGTGGCATACGGAAGGTTTCTCAATCCCGGATGGTGCTACGCGGCTGGCTGGCACGGAGCGCTTTCCGAACCAGGCGATGACGTATGGTCCGGCTGCAGCAGGCGTGCAGTTCCATCCTGAAATCACATACGCTCTCGTTAACCGCTGGACATCGCACCGGCCTGATCGATTGGCAACAAAAGGCGCGCGGCCGCGCCATGAGCACTTCGAGAGCCATTTTCGCCATGCCGGCAAAGTAGCGAACTGGATCGATAGTTTCATGCGCCAGTTGCTTCGTACTGAGCTGCCTGTGAAATGAAACCGTGAAACTGGTCTGAATCCAGTCAACTGGCAAACTGTTTGCAAATAACCTGTCGCCGGATGGAATAAGTGTAACGCGTATCCAGCCGGCGATGTGCGATCGGCCGTTGCATCTGACCCTCGTGGTGAGCGTAGGACGCGCCGGTCGCACAGTTGAAGGTCTGTTAACGTTCCGGAAACCAAGAAGCTAGGCAAGTGTGGTGCAAATGGAGGGCACGAAGCATAAAGGGAGGATGACTGGACATTTGTCACATCTTCCATGTTCGGCAATTGATACACGCAGTAACGCCGAGTTTCTTAGTGAACTCGCTACGGTCCGTGATATGCCACTTGCTGCACAGGTCCGTTTCATGCGGAACAAGCAGAACCGCGATCGCGCGATGTGTGTTCCGACCAACACCTTGAGCCGTCTACTCACGCCCTGATTGGCGGTCACACGCCACGATATGCGTTTGGCGATCTACTCTCTACACACAGTCTGGCTTGCAGCGCGATCATTGCCCCGCTACACCCGAGCACACACAACCACCGGCTGAACGAGGGTGCATGCCATGGCTGGGTTCACAGGCCTTTTCCTGTTTCTACAAATGTTGATCGGTTGGTACATCTTCATCGTCTTTATCGACGTTATACTGTCGCTGTTAATCAATTTCGGCGTCCTGAACAGTTACAATCCGGTAGTCTCGTTCATTCATCGAGCAACGTTTGCACTAACTGATCCCGTTTTACGCCCAATTCGCAACCGTATCCCGATGGCCGGTAACATAGATCTGTCACCTCTGATCTTGATATTCGCTCTCTATTTCCTCAATGGCGTTGTCATTGGGAATTGCGCGCAACCGGGTTTCATATCGGGTGTTCTTTGTCCCGCAATTTAGCCAGTCGCGGACCAGTCCTCTGAAGACGGCAGCAGCAATCGTGACGGTTGAAAAACGCGTTGCGATGTGGTTGGGCGTATCTAAAGTCGTGCGCGGTGCTGAAAAGCGATATCAGGTCGCGTAACAAAGTCTCTCGATATTGCAGGAGATCCAGACATGCGCGGGGAGAGCGCAAGAGCGGGGGTCTCGGAGTTGAAGAAAAACCCAAACCGGACACGACGGAAAA
Organism: uncultured Hyphomicrobiaceae bacterium; assembly: GCA_937931785.1. GTDB lineage: Bacteria > Pseudomonadota > Alphaproteobacteria > Rhizobiales > CALHAX01 > CALHAX01. Next base: position 21,729 of record CALHAX010000098.1, read on the forward strand.
AAGAGGACGAAAAATGGCTGAAGGTGCATTGATTGACGGCAAGGCTGTTGCCGCCGAATTGAGAGAGAGTATTGGCAAGGCCGTCACGACCCTGAAGGCGAGTCACAATCTGACGCCAGGTCTTGCAGTCGTGCTGGTTGGTGAGGATCCCGCCAGCCAGGTTTATGTTCGCAACAAGGGCAAGCAGACTGTCGCTGCTGGCATGCAATCGTTCGAACACAAGCTCGACGTATCAACGTCTGAAGCGGATGTTCTGGCAATTGTCGAGAAGCTGAATAACGACCCGCAAGTGCACGGAATTCTCGTGCAGCTCCCATTACCGGATCAGATCGACTCGCAGAAGGTTCTGAATGCAATTAATCCGGCTAAGGACGTTGACGGCTTTCATCCTGTGAATGCCGGACGTCTCGCTACTGGTGAACCTGCACTTGTTCCCTGCACACCGCTTGGCTGCGTCATTCTTGCGAAGAAGGTTGCGCCGTCTCTCTCTGGTATGGATGCCGTCGTGATTGGTCGCTCCAACATTGTTGGCAAGCCGGTCAGTCAGCTTTTGCTCCAGGAAAGTTGCACCGTCACAATCGCGCATTCTCGGACAAAGGATTTGCCGGAAGTCTGTCGGCGTGCAGATCTCGTTGTTGCTGCTGTGGGGAGACCCGAAATGGTACGGGGTGATTGGATCAAACCCGGTGCAATCGTGATCGACGTAGGCATCAATCGGGTCGAGGGGGCAGATGGAAAATCGAAGCTCGTCGGCGATGTTCACTTCGATGAATGCCGCGCGGTGGCTTCGGCCATTACGCCGGTACCAGGTGGTGTCGGCCCGATGACCATCGCGTGCCTGCTGCGCAATACCGTGCAAGCCGCCTGCGACGCCAATGGCATCACAATGCCTGCAATCTGACGCTCTGTCCGGGATGCAGCTTGAAAGGAAAAAATCCTGATTGGGTTGCATCCTTGGTTGGACGCCAGTGTCGGAAGAATTCCGGGTGCTGGCGTTTCAATTTTGAGAACGTATTTCGGATAGCGAAGCCTCGGATTCCGGCAATAACGCGGAATTCAATCCGGTTGCATTTGTCATAATTCTCCAAAATCAGCGCCTGGAGCCTGTATTTTCGTTCCGTGCGACGTTTTGTCAGTTGCGCGTGCAACAAATAGGGCGTTTTACCTCCCCCGCAACGTTCTGTTGCTTAGTCATTCTCATCCGCCGTGGCGATAGTGGAGAGCGCGTCGGACGCAAGAATGCTGAACTCGACCCGAGTATATCGGGCCTCCCCAAACCACAGGGCCAGACAGGCTCTAGAAACACAACTCAAGAGGAATAGTGATGAGACACGTGGCTCTCGCCGTGGGTGCATTCACGCTCATGGTTGCGACTCAGTTTTTCGCCCCAACCGACGCATCGGCAGCGCAGTACGGCAAGGCGTCGTACTATTGGCAGCCGCAACCGCTTGCGTCTGGTGGTCGGTTCAATCCCAACGCAATGTCTGCAGCTCATAAAACACTGCCATTCGGCACCAAGGTGCGTGTTACGCGCACATCGACGGGTCGTTCTGTCGTGGTAACAATCAACGATCGCGGACCATACATCGCTGGTCGTATTATTGACCTTTCAAGGGCAGCAGCACAACGCCTGGGTATGACAGCCGCCGGCGTCACGGCAGTACGTGTCGACGTCATTGGCCGTGGTTCGGTTCGCAACCTCGCACTTGGTGGTAATGGCGGAAAATACGGCGGCAATAATGTTGGCAAAAAAAGCCGCAGCAAGAAAGTTGCGTCCTCGTCCTACGGCAAAAAGAAATCGTCGGGGAAACGGAAATCTGCAACCAGGAAAAAATCCGGCAAAAAATTTGCTGGTGTTCCGAAAGCGCTCAGCGGGAAAAAAATTATTTCCGTTAAACGTCGCTACAGCCTGGGCGGCAAGGTGCGAACAACATCAGGTCGCATTCCAAGCGGTGCAACGCTCCTGATGGAAGAGATCACATACTACAACTGACGTTATCTCGCGCCATTGTTATAAAAAAGAAAGTCGCTGCCCATCCGCAGCGGCTTTTTTTTGCCTTTTGAGGCCCGGATTTCTGAAATGAACGAGTCTCTTTGAACCAAAGCACTTCATCATGCGTCGACAGATTGACGCTTGCATCGAGACAGGCAATCAATTCCTATATGTGTTTCGCGGACTGAGATGCAATCGGGAGAGGATACGGACATCATGCGGGTGGTTGCATTGTGCGTTGCAGGGCTGCTTCTGATGAACTTTGGAGGTAGAGCGAACGCTGCGGATGATGCGTGGCGTTTCAAGGTGGTGGCAAAGCTTGGGCAACTCCAGTCTCGTGAAAGTTGCTTCACGACGCCAAGGCAGTCGCGCTACGTTCATATTCTTGGTGTGCAACCCTCATCGCTGAAAGTTCCGCCCGCCCGTCAGTCGCAACTGATCAACACACTGAGTGAGGCGATTCTTTCCAATACACCCAATCGCGTTACCGTCGCCCGCCAGTTTCAGGACATCGCCACACGATCAGCGTCGATTAGCCAGGAGCGTATCCGCGAAATTCAGGCACTTGCAAGCGAGGCTGAGCAGGCTGAGATCACGATTTTGTTGCAGCCAGTGCGCAAGGTGGCCAACCGGCTGGACCTGCAAGTTGCGATCTGGGTGACAGATCAGGAAAAAACCGGCGACAACAAGATCAGCTGTGTGACGCCGTTTTCGACATCCGTGATATTTTCTGATGACGCCGATCCGCAATGTGCCCGCGCATGGCGTCAGTCTCAGTTACGTGACGATATCATCGGGTATCAGGGGTTCATAGATTTCTTTCCTGATTGTGCCGAAGCTCTGGAGGCCCGCCAGCTGATCAACGAAAAGCGCAAGCAGGAGCGTGCAGAGAAAAAAAATCAGAGCTGCAGGTCCGCTTTTGTCGAAGCGCGCACAATGGGAACGCTGAAAGCCTACCGCGATTTCGTCACGCGCAATTTTGATTGTCCGGAGATTGTGGGGGCCCGCGCAGCGATCGACGCGTTGGAAGATCTCGCACCGGAGACCAACACAACAACCAATGGTACGGGTCGCAGTGGGTCGAAGAGCAGAGATAAGACGACGAACCGCCGGTCAAACGCAACGACCAGTCATGCCAATCGTCCGACCTCACCCCGCGAGACCTGTGCACGAAAGGACGGTATCGGTCTCTATTGCGTCAGCTCCGTCCTTGCGACGCAGGGCATCAACAAGCAGCACTACGGCCCGCGCTCGCTCTTTGATGGTTCGGACCAGACGGCCTGGTCCGAGGGTTTGAGTGGCTATGGTGTGGGTGAGTGGGTTGTAATCGCATTCGATCAACCGACATCCGTGTCTGGCATATTCCTGAAAAACGGTTATCCCCGCAAGGCTGGACATTTCAGCAAGAATTCCGCCCTGGGGCAGGTGGATATCCGCCTTTCGAACGGGGCCAGTTACACCCGCAATGTTGCCAATCATTCGCGCTACCAATGGCTTCGTTTCAAGTCGGCCGAGGTCAAATGGATTCAGATGATTATCCGCAAGGTGCGGCGTGGCAGCCGATGGAAAGACACAACCGTCAATGAACTTCGACCAATCGTCCCATGATGCGTGATTTCAAGAGAGTGCAACATGCCGTTGGGACTGTGCTGGTGTTGAGTGCAGTATCCATCACGGCGGTCTTGCCGACAAGCGCCGCAGACCTGCCAAAGGGATTTGTTTATCTCCGCGATGTCGATGCCAGCATCCTGCAGGATATGCGCTATGCAACATCGAAAAACTTCACTGGCAGGCGTGTGCCTGGCTACGAGTCCGATGAATGCGTGCTTGCGAAGCCTGTCGCAAAAGCGCTGGCATCCGTCCAACTCGATTTGCTCGCACGTTCCCTTAGCCTGAAGGTCTATGATTGCTATCGCCCGGATCGCGCCGTGAAAGCATTCCTGCGTTGGGCAAGAAGTTCTGAGAGCACGCCCAAAACCCGGGCTTACCATCCCGGCATCAGCAAGGCACAGGTGATCAGCCGCGGCTACGTTGCACCACGGTCCACGCATTCAACTGGACGCGCGGTCGACCTCACCATTGTTGACGCAAGAAACGCGGCACCTGCACCTCAAGTCGATGTTCCGGAAACATCCTGCGTCGCGCCTGCAAGCAAGCGCGCACCAGACACAGGCGTTGATATGGGCACGGACTATGATTGTTTTCATGCTCGAAGCCACACGAATAGTCCGGCCATCAAGGGAGACGCGAAGCGTTGGCGCAAGACACTTGTCGATGCGATGCGGAAACACGGATTCCGCAACTATGCCAGGGAATGGTGGCACTTCAATCACCCTGCATCCGGATTCGATGCACGCCTTGATTTCATCGTGCCGAAACGTGTTGCAGTTCAGCCCATAAGCCCCGAGAAACAGGTCCCGGACTGAACGCACTGTAGCATAGTGTACGCTATAAGACGTATTTTGCGCCTCCGCGACATGGCGCTCGTTGCAATGTCATCCAGCACTTCCTAATTGACATCCAACCGTCCGGTTTCCGAACGGCATACCTGCTCTGGAGCCTGCAAACATGTCTCGCGACCGCATCGCTGCGCTGCTCGGCCAGTCCTGGTTCGAGCCCGCCATTCTTGCGCTTATTGTATTGAACGCGGTCATCCTCGGGCTCGAAACCAGCCCGACAGCCATGGCGTGGTTCGGCGGAGCTCTCGAAATTCTCGATACAATCATTCTCGGGATCTTCGTGGTTGAAGTTGCAGCGCGCCTTTACGTGGATCCACGCGGGTTCTGGCGCGATCCATGGCGTGTATTCGATTTTCTCGTTGTCGCTATTGCGTTGATCCCGACAACGGGCGCGCTCTCTGTCCTTCGTGCGTTCCGTATTCTACGCGTGCTGAGATTGATTTCATCCGTCAAGGCCATGCGCCGGGTCGTAACCGGTTTACTGTCTGCTCTTCCGGGAATGGGGTCGATTGTTTTTCTCCTCGGAATCATTTTCTACGTTTTCGCTGTGATCTGTACGAAGCTTTTTGGAGCAGACTTTCCGGAATGGTTCGGATCCATTGGCGCATCGTCCTACACGCTCTTCCAGGTCATGACTCTGGAAAGCTGGTCCATGGGTATTGTGCGCCCGGTGATGGACAAATACCCACTCGCCTGGATGCTGTTCGTCCCGTTCATTGTCGCAACCGCGTTCACGGTCCTGAACCTGTTCATCGGCGTGATCGTGGATGCCATGCAATCCGAACATGAGGCGGAAGCTCACGCCGAACGCGACGCCATGATGAGCGAGACGAAGATGATTCTGAAAGAAGTCCGGGAACTGCGCGCAGAAGTTTCAGAATTGAAGGGACGTTAAAGCCTGTTCAGTCAGGCCCGCTCATCCTTTGGTGACCCCATGACAACATAGGATGTAATGGAGCGGACTTGCGGAAGTGTACCCAGCACATCCGTGTGGAACACCTTGTACATCGAAAGATCCGCCACCTCGACCCGCAGCAAATACTCGATCGTGCCTGTAATATTATGGCATTCGCGCACTTCGGGCGCGCCCGCGATGGAGCGCTCGAAGGCTTCCTGTGCCGCTTTGGAGTGGTCCGACAAGCCGACGCCGATATACGCGACGAACCCGCCGCCAACCGCTGTACGGTCCAACACCGCCCGATAGCCCGTAATTGTGCCGTTGCGCTCCAGTTCCTGTACCCGGCGCAAGCATGCGGACGCGGACAGGCCGACACGTGAGGCAAGCTCGGTATTGCTGACACGGCCATCATATTGAAGTTCGCGCAATATTTTACGATCGATATGATCCATTGCGACAGATTATTGCAATATTTTCTATTCAAATCAAGAATACGCAACCAATTTGATCCTGAAAACGCATAACGTTGCGACATGAGCTATAATCTTTTCACAGCCCTCGCCGCCTTTGCGTTCGTATCGTCCATCACGCCAGGACCCAACAACCTCATGCTGATGGCCTCCGGCGCAAACTTCGGATTTCGCCGTACCATTCCGCACATGCTTGGCGTGGCGGTGGGCTTTGTCGCCATGGTCATCATCGTTGGCGCCGGCCTCGTACAGATCTTCAATGCCTGGCCCGTCAGCTATTCGGTTCTCAAGGTCATTAGCGTCACCTATCTGCTCTATCTTGCATGGAAGATTGCAAACGCGGCACCTCTATCTGAAGAGGGAGCATCCGGAACGCCGATGACGTTCGTGCAGGCTGCGTTGTTCCAGTGGGTCAATCCCAAGGCGTGGGCTATGGCTTTGACGGCGGTTAGCGTTTACGCGCCGTCTCAGGGCCTTTGGGCCATCATCGTCGTGGCAATCATCTTTGGCACGATCAACCTGCCATCTGTTGGTATCTGGGTGACGCTGGGTCAGCAGATGCGCCGCTTTCTTGGCAGCGCGAAACGCCTCCGCGCATTCAACATTACGATGGCGTTGCTATTGATCGCATCTCTGTACCCGGTGCTGGTCCCATGAAAGGAATGTCCGGTTGCGCCCAGCTAACGAACACCTTCGACGATTGAAAGGTTCAGAGTCGCACATCCCTCGCGCAGTTTGATCGCGGCTTGGTACTCTGGTGAGGTATAGCAGGCGCGTGCGCGCTCGTAGCTTTCAAACTGAACGACCACGTTCTTCTCCCCGACCGATGATCCCTCGTGCTGCTCACGTGCGCCCGCTTGTACGAGATACGTCGCGTCCCAATCCTTGAAAATTCCACGCACAGTGCGCAGATACGCCATAAACGCACCCGCATCGTGGATCGTGAGATGGACCAGCCAATAACCCTTTGGAACGTCCGTCATGGCTCAATCCACGCCTTTGATGATCATGATATCACTCTCCGCATAGGCTTGGCGTAATTTGGCCGCAGCCTGGTATTCTGTAGACCTGTAACACGCGAGCGCTTTTTCATAGGTCTCGAATTCGATCACCACATGGCGCGACCGCATCGGCCCTTCTGGCGCTTCGAACGCCCCACCCCGCACAAGGAAGGTGGCATTCCACGCTTCAAAAACGGGATTGTCCGCTGCAATATACTTTGGATAATTCTCCGGATCCGTTACGTCGACGTGCGCAATCCAATAGCCTTTGGCCATCAGTCAACTCCTTCAACAATCACGATGCTTGCAACGCCTGCATCCAGCCGGTGCGCACGGGCTGTCTGATACCCGTCCGAGTTCCAACATGCCACGGCATCGTCGAACGTCGGGAATTCTGTCACGACATTACGCGTGCGCCCGTCACCTTCCATGACCTGATGTCGCCCGGCACGGGCCAGAAACACACCACCGTGCGACGCAATGACATCAGGCGCCAAAGACGCGTACTTTGCGTAGTTTTCCGGGTCGGTTACATCGACCGATGCAATCCAGTATCCTTTGGCCATGCTGCTCTCTTCCTGATGTGATGTGTATAATCCAGAGCGGTACTATGGTCTGACCGGCGCGTGCAGAACAAGAGAAGCATTGCTGCACAACACGTCACGGCTTAGGATTTTCCGCACCGAACGCCCAACCTGGAGACAGCAATCATGACTGGACATGGCACGTTTCACTGGAACGAATTCCTGAGTACCGATGTGGAAGCTGCAAAAACGTTCTTCGCCGAAACGATCGGCTGGACCTATAACGGCATGGACATGGGGTCGATGACCTACTGGGTTGCAATGCAGGATGACAAGCCGGTGGCAGGTGTCATGCAGATGCCGAAGAACATGCCCGAGGGAACACCGTCGCATTGGATGAGTTATCTCGCCGTGGATGATGTCGACGCGCGCCTGACGGAAGCGAAGGCTGCAGGAGCTACGGTACTGAGCGAACCGTTCGACGTGCCGGACACGGGCCGAATCGCGATCCTGAAAGATGTAACGGGTGGCGTCATGGGCTGGATGACTCCGACAAGCTGACAGGCGATTGCAAACCCCGACACACCTTCTGGTCGCCAGCGCAACTTTGGCGAGACCCGGCCAAACATGGCCAAACGCAGCCGTGTTGCTTGGCGCATTACTGCCTGATCTGTCGATCTACATCCTGTTTGGCTGGTCGAAGCTGGCCGGGATCCCGGAGACACAAGTCTGGCGTGAATTGTACTGGCAGGATCCTTGGCAGATGTGGTCAGCAATCTCGAATGCGGTGCCGCTCTGGGCTGCGCTGCTCGTCGTTGGTCTGGTGCTACGCAAACCGTGGGTCTGGGCGTTTGCTGGTGCTGGATTGCTGCATCTCGCACTCGATTTCCCGGTTCACCACGACGACGCTCACAAGCACTTATGGCCGCTCACCAATTGGCGGTTTCACTCCCCCCTCAGCTACTGGGACCCGGCCCATTACGGCCATATCGTATCGCTGGTCGAGATCGCTTTGGGCGCGACTTGCATTGTCATTCTCTGGCGCCGCTTCCTGTCCATTCCCATCCGCACCCTCCTCGCCACCGCGCTGCTCGCGTATGCTGCAGTGCCGGTGTACTTCCGTTTGGCGTTGGGATGAGCCGGTCGCAACAGTCTGAAAAATCACGATCCGGTGGCTTCTATTGCGGCGCTCGCAGTATCGACTGCCGTGCTTGCGTCCGGCGCGCCGCTATACGCGAGCCAGAGCAGAAACACACCCAACACCAGTCGGTAAATCACGAATGGTGTGAAGCTCATGCGTTTCACGAGGGCCATTAGAAATGCAATCGCGGCGAGGGCAGAGAAAAATGTTAGAAAGGCTGCCAACAAGGCGTCTGAGGGCACAGGCTCACCCGCTTCAAGGAATTCCAGCACTGTGAACAGACCAGCTCCTGCGATGGCGGGAATGCCGAGCAGGAAGGAAAAGCGGGCAGCCTCGGAACGCTCGAAGCCAAGAGCCCGTGCGGCGGTCATAGTGACTCCGGAGCGGCTCGTACCCGGGATCAGGGCGAGGGCCTGGGCAAAGCCGATTGCGATCGCAGGCGCAAAGCGCATGTCTTCCATTGCCTTGAGGCGTGGACCAAAGCGGTCAGCGAGGTACATCAGGATGGCGTAGATGATTGCGGTCCAGCCAATCAGCTCAATGCTGCGGAGATTGGCTGCGATGCCGGATGTCTTCAGGTAGAGCGCAAAGGCCACAGCAGGGATCGTTGCAATAAGGATCATGAGCACCATGCGGGCCCAGTCGGTCATACGACCACGCAAGAGGTCGAAGAACCCGCCAATCAAGCTCAGCACATCGCGCCAGAAATAGACGATGACGGCGAATAGCGAACCAACGTGCACCATTACGTCCGTGACAAGACCTTGGTCTGCCATGCCGGTGAAATAGGGCACCAGGATTAGGTGTCCGGACGACGAAATCGGCAGAAATTCTGTAATGCCCTGCACGATCGCAAGAATCACGATTTGCTCGATGGTCATACGTCTGTCCCTCTGTCGTGCCATGATGCACCACATCACGGTGCCGTAACCGCCAACGTGACCTGATCCGCCGTGCGGACCAAGCTATTGTTTGCGACTCACGCGCGCTCTATACCGGAGCGGCGCACAACGTGAAACGCGCCGATCCCATGAGAGTCACGGTTTTTAGTCGCATGACGACATTGAGACACTACCGGCTCTGCCCGCATTCCCGCTCGATTCGCATATTGCTGGGCGAGCTGAGCATTGCCACGACGCTGATCGAAGACAAGCCCTGGACATGGCCCGAAGACCTGCTGGCGGTGAACCCTGCTGGTGAACTGCCGGTTCTGGTGACGCGCGAGGAAGAACCTGTCTGTGGGGCTTATGCCATCTCGGAATGGCTCTCCGAGGATGTCGTGCGCGAACATCCGGATGGATCCGGCGGGGAACGTGCGCGGCAAGGGCATGTGTTCCCTGGGTCCGCAAGCGAGCGGGCCGAAGTCCGTCGTCTGGTCGACTGGTTTCATGGCAAGATGCATCGCGATGTGACCGGGTTCCTTCTCGAAGAGAAGGTCTACGCGCGCTTTCGGGCCGAAGGCGGTGGTTCGCCGGATGCAGAGATGTTGCGCTCCGTACAAAGCAATATGCGTCAGCACTTGCGCTACGTCGAACATCTGACGAGTGCGCGCAAGTGGTTGGCAGGTGAAACGTTGTCATTCGCTGATCTTGCAGCCGCCGGGCAGATCTCAGTCGTCGATTATCTGGGCGGAATCGACTGGGCCGGGCATGACGCAGCCAAACTCTGGTATGCACGGATCAAATCGCGACCGTCCGTTCGTGAGATCCTCTCAGAGCGCGTGCCCGGGGCACCTGTACCACCAGATTATTATGACGATCCGGACTTTTGAGACCGTGATCACATCGAACAGACTGCGCAATGCGATCGACACGGAAGCCCGAGCTGCAGGGTTTGACGTTGTCCGAGTGATGCGCGCAGTGGATTTTCCGGCGGAGCATGACGCGCACTATCGGGCTTTCGTTGCTGCAGGGCACTACGGTGATATGGGGTGGATGGCGGAGACGGCTGACCGTCGAACCCATCCGCAACGGCTTTGGCAGGATGCAAAATCCGTCATCGTGCTCGGCATGAACTACGGGCCGGATTATGATCCGACAGCCGTGCTTGAGAGGTCTGAACGGGCTGCGATCTCCTGCTATGCCAAGGGCAAGGATTATCACGTTGTCATAAAGAAAGCGCTGAAGCGTGTGGCCGGGTGGTTGCATCGCACGCAAAATGTTGAAGTGAAGGTGTTTGTTGACACGGCTCCCGTTATGGAAAAGCCGGTGGCAATGGAGGCTGGGGTTGGCTGGCAGGGCAAGCACACCAATCTGGTATCGCGCGATTTTGGGTCGTGGCTGTTCCTCGGTGCAATCTTCACCACGGCGGAGCTGGAACCGGATACTTCGGAAACCGATCACTGTGGCGGATGTCGTCGGTGCCTCGATGTTTGCCCGACCAATGCGTTTCCAGCGCCCTATCAGCTCGACGCGCGGCGTTGCATTTCGTACCTCACGATCGAGCACAAGGGGCACATTCCGGTGGAGTTCCGCACGGCGATGGGCAACCGCATTTTTGGATGTGACGACTGCCTGGCTGTCTGCCCGTGGAACAAGTTTGCCCAGCGTGCGCAGGAGCAACGGTTTGCGGCGAGGGACGAGACAGACAATCCGCCGCTGGCCGAACTGCTGGCCATGGATGACGCGGCGTTCCGTAAACGGTTCCAGGGTACCCCCGTGCGCCGGACAGGGCGTGAGCGGTTTATGCGCAATGTATTGATCGCGGCTGGCAATTCAGGTGCACTCACACTCGTCCCACAGGTAACGGCTTTGCTCGAAGATCCATCGTCGTTGGTTCGCGCAATGGCAATCTGGGCATTGGTGCAACTCCATGACACCCATGACAGTCACAGAGAATTTGTTCGGCTTCGCACGCAATACCTGCCAGATGAACCAGATGATGTGGTTCGCCGGGAATGGGCGGCGCGCACGTTCGATGACACGGCAACGGAAACACTGGAATGACGCATTTGCTGGCCATGGGCCTCGGTTACACGGCACGGGTTGTCAGTGATCAGTTGAAGGCTGACGGTTGGTCCATAACCGGGTCGGCCCGCTCGGCGGAAAAGGTCGCTGCGATGCAAGCAGAGGGCTTCGGAGCGGTTGCGTTCGATCCGGCGCAGGAGGTGATGCCGGAGAAACTGCCTGGTGACATCACACATCTCCTGATTTCGGCTGCTCCGGGAGCGGACGGCGATCCGGTTCTCGGTGCGCTCGACGATATGCTCGTCACGCTGCTCCACCTCGAATGGGTTGGTTACCTCTCCACGATTGGCGTGTACGGCAATGCGGATGGGGCGTGGATTGATGAGAGCGCCCAGCGAAAACCATCGTCGGAGCGGGGCAAGCGGCGTGTAATTGCAGAGGATGCCTGGTTGGCATTCGGCGCGCGAACCGGCATCGCCGTCCAGATCTTTCGATTACCGGGAATTTATGGTCCCGGTCGAAGTCCGCTGAACAAGGTTGCAGATGGAAAATCCCGTCGTGTCATCAAGCCGGGGCAGGTGTTCAACCGGGCCCATGTGGGGGACATCGCGCAAGTTGTTCTGGCTTCGATGGCGCAGCCCAGGGCTGGGGCTGTTTACAATGTATCTGACGACGAGCCCGCACCGCCTCAGGAGGTCATCGCATATGCTTCTGAATTGCTGGGAGTTGAAGCGCCGCCGGAAGTGGATTTCGACACGGCAGATATGACACCAATGGCGCGGAGCTTTTACTCCGACAACAAGCGCGTCGGCAACGCGTTGATCAAAAACGAACTGGGCGTGACGTTGAAGTATCCGACGTACCGGGAAGGGTTGCAGCAGGTGTTGGAAGCGATGTAAACGCGCGCTGAAAACCGCAAGTCATTGAAACGTCAGAAGAGGCGGGTCGCGCTGTATCTTCCGATCAAGCTGCAAGGGCTGCTGCAATTACGAAGTCAAAGCCGCAATCTTCGGTTACTCGTTTGAGCATTCAAGAGAGAGTGCGTTGTATTTCCGAAAGAAACTTCTCGGCAGCCAGCTTCGGTTTGCTAGCTTGCGTGATCGGCCTGCCAACCACCAGATAGCTAGCCCCAGCCTGCAATGCGCGGCGCGGCGTCATCACCCTGCTCTGATCGTCTTCGCCTTCGTCACCAAATCGAATTCCTGGTACTTTAATAATAAAGCCTGGATTTAAATCACGTGTTGCATCGCGAATGGCGGAGGCTTCATGGCCTGATGCAATTACCCCGTCAAAACCACTCTCGCAAGCATAACGGGCTCGACGTAGGACCAAATCTGCAGGCGTAAGTGAGGTGCCCCAGTCTTCCAAATCATATTGATCCGCACTTGTCAGGACGGTAACAGCTAAAAGCTTTAGTTTGCTGTTGTGTCCACGACCTTCAATGGCCGCGGCCATTGTCTTGCGATCGGTTCCGTGAACGGTCAAGAAGTCGAACCCCAGTTTCGAGATATTCTCGACTGACTTTTTCACCGTATTGGGGATGTCTAAAAGCTTCATGTCCAGAAAGACGTTTTTACCTTCGCCGACCAATTCCTTAGCCAGTTTTAATCCGTCCCCGAACAGTAGTTCGAGACCGATCTTATAAAAATCGACGGTCCCTTCTAGCTCGGACACCATATCCCGTGCTTCATCGTAGGTTTGAAAATCGAGAGCAACAATAAGCTTTTCTCGATGCCTATCAGTAATGTTGCCGCACAGATTGCTCACAGGTTCCTCGTCCACTGAACAAACAGTGTCGCTTCCAATCTCAAACATATCGAAATCCTGCCCCTTAGCCCACAGAGTTCACTCGGAAAACTGCTTGACTCTACGAATCGACCTACCATTAGCGATTCGTAGTGTCATCTGAAAAGGGTGAAACTCGAGCTAATTTATGTGAGTAAGTGTGTCGCGCTTGTGTCCTTAAGCATCCCCGTCAAAAAACGCCTTCACGCGTGAGAAGAATCCGCTTGAATCCGGGCTGGTTGTGTCGGTCGATGCCTCTTCGAACTCCTTCAGGAGCTCTTTCTGCCGCTTGTTCAGGTTTTTCGGCGTTTCCACT
>CALHAX010000099.1 GCA_937931785.1 uncultured Hyphomicrobiaceae bacterium
ATTGATTGTCACGACGCGACGGCGGTTCACACCCCACGGCACCTCGTGTTCGTTTTTGCATGCTGTGACACAGGCGTTGCATTCGATGCAGCGCTCGGCGTCACAAAGGAACTTCATGCGAGCCATTTCTGTATCTCCTTATGCCTTGTAAACCTTGCAGAGAGACACTTTGGACTCCTGCATGTTGGTGACTGAGTCATATCCGTACGTCATTGCGGTGTTTGCCGCTTCGCCGAGCACGTATGGGTCAGCCCCGTCCGGATACTTCTCCCTAAGATCCTTGCCCTGAAACACACCGGCGAAGTGGAACGGCATACTGACCAATCCAACCCCGACACGCTCGGTTACCATCGCCACAACCTTGACCCGGGATTTCTCGGGACTCTCGACCCACACCATTTGCCCATCCTTGAAGCCAAGGTTGTTTGCGTCCTTGGGATTGATCTCGGCAAACATGTCCTGCTGCAATTCCGCCAGCCACTTGTTCGACCGGCTCTCATCACCACCCCCCTCGTATTCCACGAGCCGAAAGTTCGAAAGGATGAGAGGATAGCCCTTCGAATGATCCGTCTCCTGGATTGAGGCATAACGGGTCGGTAACCGATACATTTGCCGATCCGAGTGGGTGACGTACTTTGGTAGAAGATCGCGTCGGTTGGTATAGAGTGGCTCGCGGTGCAGTGGCACAGGATCCGGGAAGTTCCAGACGACCGTGCGGGCCTTGGCGTTGCCGAAGGGGGCGCAACCATGCTTGATCGCCACCCGCTGGATGCCACCCGAGAGATCAGTTTTCCAGTTCGTTTTCGACCCCGCGATTTTTGCAATCGTTTCTTTCTCTTGCGGCGTCAAATCCTTGTCCCAGCCAAGTTTCTCGAGCATGGCCATGGTGAACTCCGGATGACCACTCTTGAGTTCGTTACCGACAGGGAATGACGAGCCTTCAACATCGCCCTCGGCAAGGATGTTGTCGCCGCCCCATTCATCCGGCGCCTTGACGCCGAATCGTGCACGGAAATTCAGACCACCTTCCGCCACCGGTTTCGATGGATCATAGAGAATGGGTGTTCCGGGATGTCCCATCTCTGCAGTCCCCCAACACGGCCAGGGGAGACCATAGTATTCACCATCACACGCACCGCCGTTGGCCTGCAGTGTTGTCTTGTCAAACGTGTGCTGGTTGGCCATATGCTTTTTGATGCGTTCCGGTGACTGGCCTGTGTACCCGACGGTCCACATACCCTTGTTGAACTCGCGGGTTGCATCCTCGACTTCAACTGCACCGTCCACGACCTTGATGTTCTTGAACATCTGATCTGCGAAACCGAGTTTCTTCGCAAACAGATAGATAATGTCCTGGTCCGGTTTCGATTCGAACAATGGATCGACGACCTTGTCCCGCCATTGCAGAGACCTGTTTGATGCGGTGACAGATCCATAAGTTTCGAACTGTGTACAGGCCGGCAGGAGATAAACACCGTCTGTCCTGTCATGCATGACGGCACTGACCGTCGGATACGGATCAACGACGACCAGAAGATCGAGCTTCTCGAACGCCTTTTTCATCTCCACGCCGCGAGTTTGGGAGTTTGGAGCATGTCCCCAGAACACCATAGCCCGCAAGTTATCCGGTTGATCGATATTCGACTTGTCTTCAAGCGTGCCATCCACCCAACGGGAAACCGGAATTCCCTTTGAGTGCATGAGTTTTTCGGAAGCAAAACGGTCTTTGAGATAGTCGTATTCTACATCCCAAACACGTGCCCAGTGCTGCCATGATCCTTTCTTGAGACCGTAGTAACCTGGCAAGGAGTGCGACAGGACACACAAGTCCGTTGCGCCTTGTACGTTGTCGTGGCCCCGGAAGATATTGGCGCCGCCGCCGGATACGCCAATGTTACCGAGGGCAAGTTGCAGGGCCGCATAGGCACGGACATTTGCGTTGCCGTTTGTGTGTTGCGTTGATCCCATGCACCAGACGATCGTACCAGGCTTGTTGGTCGCCATCGTGCGTGCCACCCGACGCAACTGCGATCCGGGGGTGCCGGTAACCCGTTCGGTCTCTTCCGGATTCCACTTGGCAACTTCCTCGCGGATTTTATCCAAACCCCAGACACGCTGGTTGATGTACTGCTTGTCTTCCCAGCCGTTCTCGAAGATGTGCCAAAGGATACCCCAGATCAGGCCGACGTCCGCACCTGGTCTGAACCGAACATATTCGGTGGCATGCGCTGCTGTTCGAGTGAAGCGTGGATCGCAGACAATCAGCGCCGCGTTGTTCTGCTCCTTTGCTTTCAGGATATGCTGCATCGAAACGGGATGCGCTTCACTCGGATTCGATCCAATGAAAAACATCGCCTTCGAATTGTGCATGTCGTTATAGGAATTCGTCATTGCGCCGTAGCCCCAGGTATTGGCGATGCCAGCAACCGTGGTGGAATGACAAATGCGTGCCTGATGGTCCCCGTTATTTGACCCCCAGAACGCATACATTTTACGGAAAAGATAAGCCTGCTCGTTGGAATGTTTTGCTGATCCGAGCCAGTAAACCGAATCCGGTCCGCTGGATTTGCGGATGTCGAGCATCTTGTCGCCGATCTCGTCGATCGCCTGATCCCAGGAAATGCGCTTCCATTTTCCGCCTTCGAGCTTGGTCGGATATTTCAGACGCCGCTCACCATGCGCATGCTCGCGAACCGAAGCCCCTTTTGCGCAATGTGCACCCAGATTGAACGGACTGTCGAAGGCAGGCTCCTGGCCAATCCAAACACCGTCCTGGACTTCAGCGATAACAGTGCAGCCAACTGAACAGTGTGTGCACACAGACTTTTTCAGTTCGATCTTTCCGGTTGAGGGCGATGCGGCTTCAGCGCGACGCGCCCTCCCGGTTGTTGCCGTTCCGATGGCAGCGAGGCCACCAATGGCCAAACCTGAATTTCTTAGAAATGTTCGGCGATCAAGTGTCTTTCCTGAAAGCTCTCCTAGAGCTGCGGAAAATCGGGGGCCAATCGCCACCCCGTTTCCTTTTTTCCTAAGCACAACGTCCTCCTCGCGTTAAGAATTATTCTCCATATCGACTGCTCTCGTGACCTGTCTTATCTGACAGGCCTGTCGCTCCGGCTCAGAACCGTGCGAGTTCATAAAACTGCTGTATGTGTTTGGTTGAACGGTAACCGCTGGTCGACACCTCCTGTTGGTGGCTCTCGGTCGCTTGCGCCGGTGTCGTGCTCAGGTTGACCGTTCCAACTGCTATGGCTCCACCTGACAGCGACAGGAATTCGCGCCGTGAAGTGGGTGTTGCTCTGAACTCATTCATTGTGAGACATCCTCCATCCTCGACGACAGACAGCTGAAATCACCCCAGGGCAAACAGACAAGTCTGTCATTTTTTCAAGATTAGACAAACCGGTCTGTTTGTCAAATTGGCTGATGAAGTTTTTCGAATCGAACCGCGCACTTATGGCCACGCGAGGGGGCAGACATGACCAATGCTGGAAGCTGATCTGCATTGAGCTTTCACGAGTTTGTTTCGTGATTGTATCAATGATATCAAGGAATTCAGGCTATTGACCTCAACGGAACTGTGGTGCGCCTGCAGCCAAGCAAATTCGCTATGTACTCGCTTGTATAAATCCAGATAGAGAAACGGCCCTGATCCGTGACTATGAGGACCTGTCTTGCTTGACTCCATAGATCCACAGGAGATGCTTGAACCGTATTCCAAACGGGCGCGCCATCTCATCGAAACCGCCCTGAAGATGTTCTACATGAACGGTTTTCAGGCGACGGGCATCGATACGGTTCTCAACGAATCCGGTGTCTCCAAGATGACGCTCTATAACAACTTCGGCTCGAAGGAAGAGCTCATCCTGGCAACTCTGCGATTGCGAGATCTGAGATGGAGGCGTTGGTTTGTCAACTTTGTAGAAGCCGCAGCAACGACACCGGAAGGCAAGATCCTCGCAACTTTCGATGCGCTTGATGCATGGATCAACGAGAAGAATTTTTATGGCTGCATGTTCATAAATGCTGCCGCCGAACATGGCGGTTTGGACGATCCCATTCGCAAGGAAGCTTCGGAGCACAAACGATTGGTGAGAGATTACCTGGTCAAGATTGCATCGGAATGCAAAACGGACAAACCTGAAGATTTGGCCACTCAAATTTTTCTCCTGAACGAAGGCGTCATTGTGGATGCCCACGTTTCGGGCAACAAGGCAGCAGCGGTAATGGGGAAGAAAGCTGCCGAACTCTTACTACGCGTCAGTTAGGGAACCTCTGAACAAGCTCCGGATCATGGCATAGTTGTACGATTGATTCGAGGGATGTCGTGCCATGAGCCAACTCAGCTTTGCAACGCTAGATCATCAGAACAAGAAAAAGCGAACCAAACGCGAGAAATTTCTCGCCGAGATGGATGCGGTGGTGCCGTGGACGTTGCTGACCGGTTTGATCGACCCGCATTACCCCAAGGCCGGCAAGGGCCGTCAGCCGTATCCGTTG
>CALHAX010000100.1 GCA_937931785.1 uncultured Hyphomicrobiaceae bacterium
ACAGTCCCGGTCATCGCACCGCTGTTATGATCGAGAACCATATCAATCCATTGGGTCCGGACCTCGGAATATCGTCCCCCTCCGCCTGACGGCCCACCAATGGGACGTGGCGTTGGCTTCTGGCGATTGAGGATGAGAGCAAGTCCCAGCGCCCCAAGCGGGATGGCGAGAAACAACCTGCCCGGTCCGGCGAAGGCCAGCAGCAGGGCGAGCAGGCTGATCACAATCCCACCCGCCAGTTGAACGGTCGGCATGACCGAGCCACCGTTCGGGCCGAGCGCTGCCTTGCCGATCACTAGCGCAGCCGCCACCACCATCAAGGAGAGAATAATATATGACATTCTACGGTTCGCCCTTATCGCAACTGTTTCAGAAGTCCGCGGACTTCCGCACTCCGACCGTCGCCAATTTTCTCAAGCGCCGCCCGCCCGCCTGAAGCGTATACAGCAACAGCCGACAACAACGCCCGAAGTTGAGCTGCAGACCCCGCATCGAATTGCGAATAGGCCCCACCGCTCAATCTGGCAATTTCGCGAAATGCCGCTTCTGTCGTGCGGTTATGTCCTTCCTGAAACACGAAAACCGGCAACCCGAGAAGACCCAGTTCACCAGCCCGCTGTCCGAGATCATCAACCTCTTCCTCCATGGCGTCCCCGACGTAAACCACCGCATGCACACGGTTGGCCTCTGTTTCCTTTCGGGCATGCAACAACACTTTGCCGATTTGCGTATGCCCGGCGCGGCAGGAAACCGACGTCATCAAACGCGCAAGTGCATCCGGATCCCGCACCCACGTCGAAGAGCGACACTCGCCGAACCCCCGGAAATAGATCAGTTGCACATCAAGACCGCCGCTCGTTTTCACGGCATGGAACATTTCAGCCTGGATCGATTGCGCCATATCCCACGTTGGCTGTCGGCTCATCGTCGCGTCCATGGCAAAGATCAGGCGGCCGCGGTCCGAACCACCTGACACCACAGGAGCCATTGCATTCACCGCATCAAGAAACGCGGATACGTCCTGGTCGGACGACTGTGGCCAAGAAACCGGGTTCTCATCCTTCCGCGCGCCTGCGGCAACGGGATTGGCCGTCGTACGATTTTTTCGTTTTTCGCTCATGACCGGAACATGGGGGCTACGCCTTGAGAGGTCAAACCGCACTCTCAAGACGCAACCTCACTCTCGTGCCTGTCCAGCACACGCAAGACCACGAAATACGCAACAACGCCCGCGAGCATATTGGTCAACGAGATCGCCCAGAAAACAGCTGTAAGATCAAACCAGAGCGACGCCAGCCAACACAACGGAACATACAAAAACAGCATGCGTATCCCGAAAATAAGCACACCCCGAACGGCATGCCCGATCGCATTGCAGCACGCCGCAGCCACAACAATGACGCCGTATCCCATGAGCGAGGTCGATACGATCAGAAGGTAGGTGGTTATTTTTTCGGCAACCTCCGCGTCCGATGTGAACGCATGCGCCAGCCAGGCACCACCAAAATAGGCAGCCGTTCCCATGACCAACGCCCAGGCAATGGAAAATCCAAAAGCCAGCTTCAACGTACGACGAATGCGCGGGATCTGATCGGCCCCCCAGTTCTGTCCCGCAATCGGTCCGATCGCTGCAGACAGGGCGAGCATCGGTATCGCTGCAAAAGCCTCGATCCGTGTGGCGGCTCCGAATGCGGCAACGCTATCGGCCCCGTATCCGGCAATGAAGCTTGTCACCAGCGCCACACCGATCGGGTTCATCATGTTGCCCGCTGCCGCCGGAATACCCACCGACAACACCCGTTTCCAGGATGCGACAAGTATTGCAATCGGAGGGAGAACAAATACAATCAATTGTTCGCGCCAAATCAGGATTGCGATTGAAAAGACGAACGCCACAGCTCTGGCACACAGCGACGCCCACGCCGCACCTTCAACGCCAAGCGCTGGCACGCTGTAACCGCCAAAAATGAACAGCGGGTCGAGTGCAACATTCACAACGGCAGACACCGACATGATGACGCTCGGAACAACGGCATCGCCCGTCGCGCGAATAAGATTGTTGGCAACCATGGGAACGACAAGAAACGGCATTCCGTAGTACCAGACGCGCATATAGGAACGGATGTGCTCCAGAACCTCCCCCTCCGCACCCAGCAACCGAAACAGCGGATCAATCGTCAGAAACCCGACCACACAAAACAGTATGACAATGATCATTGAGAGAATAATCGCGTCGGTCGCCAGCCGCCGGACCTGAGCGCGGTCATTCTGACCAATGGCACGGGACACGACCGATGTTGCACCGGCGCCAAGACCAATCGCCAGAGTTGTGAACGTGAAAACCACCGGAAACGTAAAACTGATCGCGGCCAGCGGTACTGTGCCAAGTCGACCCAGAAAATAAGCATCCGCCAGACTGATCGAGAGTGAAGCAACAATTCCCCACATCATGGGAACGGTCAGATTGAACAAATGTCCATTGATGGAACCACGCGTCAGATCGCGACTGTTGTTCGGCGTCTCGACTTCTGCCACGCGCTCGTTCGCCTCAAAGGTTCGTATGAAAATCTTATGTTCGTACTTTTAAAACAGATCTTACTCCGATGCGTGGGCGCCTCCCTCCCCCAATGAGGTTCCATGTGAACCAAGCGAAAGCAGATCGGTGTTTCCCCCGGTCGCAGTCACATCCGTGGTGATCACGCGCTCCGTCGCGAACGCGTGCAGGTAATGCGGCCCACCAGCCTTTGGTCCCGTGCCGGAAAGGCCCTCACCACCGAACGGCTGGACGCCAACCACTGCACCGATCTGGTTGCGGTTCACGTACATGTTGCCGACCCGCACACGCGCGGCAATCCGGTCCACCGTCGATTGAATCCGCGTATGGACACCAAGCGTCAGCCCGAACTGTGACGCGTTGATCTCATCTACCACAGCATCAAGATCGCGTTGGCGATAACGGATGACGTGCACGATTGGACCGAACACTTCTTTTTCAAGCTGCGCCATACTGTCAATCTCATAAAGAGCAGGCGTAACAAACGTCCCCTTGCGGCAATGCGCTGGCAACGGCAGATCAAGCAGTTCCCTGGCCGCCTTTTTCATCTTCATCTTGTGCGCCATCAGCATGGTTTCGGCGGCTTCATCAATAACCGGCCCAACATCCGTGTGATCTTCAAAGGGATCACCAAGCACCAATTCTTCCATGGCCCCTTTGATCATTCGGATTGTGTTGTCAGCAATATCCTCCTGGAGATACAGCACGCGCAACGCAGAGCACCGTTGTCCGGCACTGTCGAAACCTGAAACAATAACGTCGCGCACCACTTGTTCCGCCAGTGCCGAGGAATCCACGATCATTGCGTTCATGCCGCCGGTCTCGGCGATGAGACGTGCCATGGCACCTCCCCGTTGCGCCAGTTGCAACTGGATCCGCGCTGCCGTGTCATTCGAGCCTGTGAATGCAACGCCTGAAACGCGCCGATCCCCAACAAGGCTTGCCCCGACACGAGCACCATCGCCCGGCAACAGATGATAAACATCCACTGGAACGCCCGCCTCGTGCAGCAACTGGCTTGCGACAAACGCAGTGACCGGCGTCTGCTCCGCAGGTTTCGCAACAACCGTATTTCCCGCCGCCAAGGCACCGGCAATCTGCCCTGTGAAAATCGCGATCGGAAAGTTCCATGGGGAAATACATGCAAACACACCGCGCCCATGCAGCGATATCGTGTTGGTTTCCCCCGTCGGTCCGGGCATCGCCACAGCTCCTTCGAATTCGGTACGGGCCCGCATCGCATAGTAACGGAGAAAATCGACCGCCTCGCGCAAATCTGCCAGCGCGTTCGCCAACGTTTTCCCGCCTTCACGCACGATGACGGCCATCAATCGTGCGCTATTTTCCTCGTACAGATCAGCCGCACGCTCCAGGATTGCTGCACGTGCCGCTCCACCCAAGCGATCCCAACGGTCCTGCGCCGCATGTGCTGCGGCGATGGCATCCTCAATCGATTCCGGAGATGCGGGAACACAGGTCCCGAGACTCTGGCGCACATCGTGCGGCGTCACCACAGGCTCACCCCCCGCACCATCGACCTGCGCTACACCTGAAACGATGGCCCCAACCTGGATCGGTTCGCCAAGAAACGTTCCCATCTCCACCTTGAGGTCCGCGCGTCGCACATCATCCCAGATCACCAGTCCGGCACTGTTGCGTCGCGCCGGAGCAAACAGGTCCAGAGGCGCCGGTATATCGGGGTGGTATTTCGGTTCGTTCTGGCTTGCCCGCTCCACCGGATCAGCAATGATTTCCGCAATCGGCAACTCATCATCCGCCAATCGATTCACGAACGAAGAGTTCGCCCCGTTCTCCAGCAATCGGCGCACAAGATACGCCAGCAAATCATCATGACTTCCAACCGGCGCATAAACACGACACGGCGTGTTGAGCTTGTTGTGATCGACAACCTCCTCGTAAATCGCTTCCCCCATGCCATGCAGTCGCTGAAACTCAAACGCTGTGTCTCCGGCAATGGTTTTGATCGCTGCGATCGTGTGCGCGTTGTGCGTCGCAAATTGCGGATAGAAAATATCCGGTTCCGCCAGCATCATGCGGGCACATGCGAGATAGGAGGCATCCGTGTTCGTTTTGCGCGTAAACACCGGATAACCTTCAAGTCCGAGTTCCTGCGCCAGCTTGATCTCCGTATCCCAATACGCACCTTTTACCAGTCGGACGGGAATACGCTGCCCATTCTGTTTTGCGACACCCTTCAGCCAACGCAATGCGGGCAACGCGCGGCGACCATAGGCCTGTACCACGATCCCGAAACCATCCCAGTCTTCGAGTTCACCCGTTGCAATGACATCAGCAAAAACCTGTAACGTCAGATCGAGTCGGTCCTGCTCTTCAGCATCAATGTTGATCGCCAGATCATGGCTTCGCGCTTCCTTCACAAGCGCCACAAGGTTCGGCACCAGTTCTTCGCGAATGCGTTCCGCCTGCAACGGCTCGAACCGCGGATGGATTGCGGAGAGTTTCACGGACAAACCCGGTCGGTGCATCAGCGCATCTCGCGACCGGTCCGTCATCTTTCCGGCGCGTCGCCCGACACTCGAAATCGCCGTCATGTAGCGTTGATAATAACGCTCCGCATCATCCATCGTGCGGGCGGCTTCACCCAACATGTCGTAGGAATAGCGATAGCCGCGCGCTTGTTCAGGTTCAGCGCGGTCCTGCGCTTCCTCGATCGTCCGCCCCAACACGAACTGATCGCCCATGATTTTCATGGCGTGGCGCATGGCCTGACGAATGATCGGCTCACCCGTACGCTTGGTAATGCGTTTCACCAGCCCGAGAAGTCCACCCCCCTCGCCGTTCATGGACGGCTCATCGAAACGCATCACACGCCCCGTCAACATCAACCCCCAGGACGAAGCATTGACGAACGCAGAATCGGATTTCCCGATATGGCGCTGCCAGTTCCCGCCGGAGATCTTGTCATCGATCAGCGCGTCTGCCGTTTCGGCATCCGGAATGCGCAGCAGGGCCTCGGCCAGGCACATCAGGATGACGCCTTCCTCCGTCGTCAGCCCGTATTGATGAAGGAACGCATCAATATGCCCGTATTGCTGCCGTCCATCGCGCGCCGCCTGAACCAGGTCTCGCGCAACCGCCTCAAGCCGACGGTTCTCGTCTGGCGCAAAGGCCGCCCGGGCGCAAAGATCGTTCACCAGGGTTGTTTCATCTGCGAAATACGCCGCCGAAATTTCTTTGCGATCACTGTGTACGGGCGCACGCGCGGAGGGAGCATCGGACATATCGTTCATGGCGGAATCCTCGCCTTTCGAACAAGGGGAATCAGGCTCATTGAGAGCGTGAACAAACCGTAACAGAAGTCCGATGGCCGCTGCCACCTTTGTGACGCGGTTCACCCGCATTCACGGGAGGACTTGCGCAAACCACCACACGGTTGCATCACCGTCGCGCGAGAACACGAAAGTAAGCCACAGACCGCACGCTCATGCCAAAGCATCAGATCCCGTTTGCCCGAACCGTCGCAAACCTGCGGGCACAGGTCGACGCCTGGCACGCTGCCAACAAAACTGTAGCACTCGTTCCCACCATGGGCGCGCTCCACACCGGCCACCTTTCCCTTGTGAAGTTGGCCGAAACGCACGCGGATCACGTGGTTGTGTCAATCTTCGTCAATCCGACGCAGTTCGCCGCAAACGAGGACCTTGGAACCTACCCCCGAGATGAAGTCGGCGACGTTGAAAAACTGAGTGCGCACAAGGTGGATCTCATCTACGCCCCCACACCTGAAGAGATGTACCCGGAAGGCTTTTCAACAACCATTGCCGTCAATGGGATATCGGACGGTCTTTGCGGATCATCACGTCCACACTTCTTTGGTGGCGTCGCAACCGTGGTTGCCAAGCTGTTCTTGCAATGTCGCCCGGATGTGGCCGTGTTTGGCGAGAAGGACTATCAGCAACTGCTGGTCATCCGCCGCATGGCACGCGATCTCGACCTGCCGGTCAACGTCATCGGCGCTCCAATCGTGCGAGAACCAGATGGTCTCGCGATGTCGTCGCGCAATGCCTATCTGAGCGAGGTAGATCGCAAGACGGCACCAAAGCTGAACGAACTTCTGCGCAGCGCCGCGAACCTGCTCGCCGAAGGTCGCGCAACGTCAAAAGTCATCCCGAATCTCAAAAAACGCCTGTCCGAAGCAGGTTTCGATGTGGATTACCTCGAAGTGCGCCACGCTGAAACGCTGGCCCCACTGGATATCATTGGCAAAACCCCCACCCGCCTGTTCGCCGCCGCAATTCTGGGCAAAACACGCCTCATCGATAACGTCGTGGTACCTGCACCACGCTGACAAGGCACCTTTGCACGGCACATGATCGCGCTTGCTTGCCAAATCAGGCAGAGCCGTGCGAGCACAACGCACACCATCGTGATTCAAACCGGTTCGGCCATTGTCTGGCGTAACGGTCGTTTGAAGCAGGTCCAAGGATCAGCACTCATCCGGTCGCAACGACAACAGGACGACACCACAATGGCTGGATCGCGCGACCTTTTTGCCAGGCTAGAGACCGAATTGAGCACCAAACCGATCCGTAAGGCGCGGAAAGTCACCGACGCCGGAGAAGCAAATTATACCGCAGCCGATATCGAGGTCCTTGTGGGCCTTGAGCCTGTGCGCCGTCGCCCGGGTATGTATATTGGCGGCACAGACGAACGTGCGCTGCACCATCTCTTTGCCGAGGTGATCGACAACTCAATGGACGAAGCCGTCGCCGGTCACGCGACCTGGATCGAGGTGGAACTGGAAGCCAGCGGACACCTCTCGGTCAGCGACAATGGTCGCGGCATCCCGGTCGATCCCCACCCGAAATTCAAGAAAAAGTCGGCGCTGGAAGTGATCATGACCACGCTCCACGCTGGCGGTAAGTTTGACTCCAACGTGTACGCCACATCAGGCGGCCTGCATGGTGTCGGTGTTTCTGTGGTCAACGCGCTCTCCGAAACTTTGGAAGTCGAAGTGGCACGTGGGCAAGAGTTGTACCGCCAGACATTTTCGCGTGGCATCGTGGACGGCAAGCTTCAGAAGCTTGGTTCGATCCGCAACAAGCGTGGCACAAAGATCCGCTTCCTGCCGGACGAGCAGATTTTCGGCAAGACGGCCAAATTCAAACCGACACGCCTGTTCAAGATGGCACGCTCAAAAGCCTATCTGTTCGGCGGCGTTGAGATCCGTTGGAAATGTGCACCGGAACTTCTCGTTGAAAAAGAAGAAGCGACCGAAAAGGCCGTGTTTCATTTCCCGGGCGGCCTGCGTGACTTCCTGGCAAACCGGATCGAAGGCGCGGCGACCATCACCAAGGATAGCTTTGGCGGGCGCATCGAGAAGGAAGGCGGCCACGGTTCCGTTGAATGGGCGATCTCATGGGTGGCCGATCGTGACGGGTTCATGAACTCCTACTGCAACACCGTTCCGACCCCCGATGGCGGTACGCACGAAAGCGGCCTGCGCACTGCATTGTCCAAGGGACTGCGCGCCTATGGGGAACTGACCAACAACAAGAAGGCCGCTCAGATCACCGCCGACGACGTGATGTACTCCGTCACCGGCATGCTCTCGGTTTTCATCCGTGAACCGGAGTTCCAGGGTCAGACCAAGGATCGTCTTGCCACGGTCGAAGCCGGACGGATCGTTGAAAACACGCTCCGTGACCAGTTTGATCACTGGCTTGCGGAAAGTCCGCAACAGGCACAAAAACTTCTCGAGTGGGTTGTCGACCGCACCGAAGAACGCCTCAAGCGCAAGCGCGAGAAGGAAGTCTCGCGTCAGAACGCAACACGCAAACTCCGCCTGCCCGGCAAGCTCGCGGACTGTTCCGCCAAATCCAAGGCAGACACCGAAATCTTCATTGTGGAGGGGGACTCTGCTGGCGGTTCTGCAAAGCAGGCCCGCAATCGCAAGAACCAGGCGATCCTTCCACTGCGGGGAAAAATCCTCAACGTGGCCAACGCCAGTGCAGCAAAACTTTCCGCGAACCAACTGATATCCGATTTGATCCAGGCCCTCGGCTGCGGCACAGGCTCGCGGTACGTCAACGACGATCTGCGCTACGAGCGCGTGATCATCATGACCGATGCCGACGTCGACGGGGCGCACATCGCGTCACTCCTGATCACGTTCTTCTACGAACAAATGCCAGATCTGATTGACAACGGGCACCTCTATCTGGCTGTGCCACCGCTCTACAAAATCGCGCAAGGGACAAAATCTCTCTATGCCCGCGATGATGCCCACAAGGACGAATTGATCGAGAAAGAATTCAACGGGCGCGGCAAGATTGAAATCAGCCGGTTCAAGGGCCTTGGCGAAATGATGCCCGCCCAGCTCAAGGAAACCACAATGGAGCCGACGAAACGCACGCTCCTGCGGGTCAAGATTGCGGACGGTGACGACGCCGTGACCCGGAATGCCGTGAGCGACCTTATGGGGACAAAGCCCGAAGCCCGCTTCCGCTTCATCCAGGAGAACGCCACGTTCGTGGACGACGACGAACTGGATATCTGATCAGCACGTGGTTTCAGTTATCGTTGTCGCATGTCTATAGCCCCGAAAGCTTCTACGTCTGAAATCGGGTCATTGCCGATGTGAACAACGCCGACAGGGTCCCCCTGTCCTCCGGACGGCTCGACAAAATGGTTGCAAACTCCCAGCGACTACTCTGCAAAAATGCTGTCGATCAGCGACTGCATCGTCAAGGCAGGCTTCTCTTGGGGACGCATACCACGCACCGTTCCTGACGCCACAAGCTCTGGGGCCGGAACACTGGATGTTGTCGGCACTGGAGCCGTGTTTGCAACCGCCACAGCTGCGCGCTTCACAGGCGCCTTGACCATCTTGGGTGCAGGAACAGCAATGGTTCTGACCTTCCGCACCGTGCGAGCGATAGACCGTGCAACAGGTTTGGCCTTCGCAACACGCACAAGCCGCTTAACGCCTTTGCGTGTAATCAGCTCCCCAAGATCAGCTTTGACGAGCCGCACCTGCTTCGATGCCAAGGGGACAAACGGCAACGTTACTTTTGGCGCCCGACGTACTTTTCTCAACGCTGCAATCCGGCG
Organism: uncultured Hyphomicrobiaceae bacterium; assembly: GCA_937931785.1. Lineage (GTDB taxonomy): Bacteria > Pseudomonadota > Alphaproteobacteria > Rhizobiales > CALHAX01 > CALHAX01. The sequence goes on from CALHAX010000100.1 coordinate 9,650, forward strand.
CTTGTGGGCGCGCAGCATCGGCAAACCTTCTTTGTGTCGATGATGGATCACGCGCAACCAAGGCGCTTTTTGCGTCACGATACTTGTCAGAACGAGCCCAGCCTTCTCCTGTACCGGCGAAAGCTTTTCCCATTTGTTCTTGGCAATCTCGACACCGGAACCTCGATTACCGTGGTTCGACACATGACGGCTTACCACATCATAGGGAGCAACCTGCACGATGACGACAAATTTTCGTCCGTATGCATCAACGCCTTCCTTGCCCAGATAGAACGGAACAAAAACCGAGAACTTGTGTGCTGATATCGTATCGTAGACATCCGTGTTACGCGTGCTGTTGTGGAACTCGTGAAACACAAACAGCTTCATGTTGTTCCTTGAACGACGCCGATAGGATTTACGACGCTTGGCACGAGGGCTGCGCACAATCAGAACGTATTCCTTGGGCGAAACCCATACCCGTCCCGGCGCGATCCATCCGGCCTTGTCGATCTTCGGCAAGAGCAGGTGGCAGTGAAGGTCTTCACACCCATTGAAAACCTTTGCGGACGGCACAGTGCCCTGCGTCGCCTTCATCGTGGCCATTGCGGCATTGAAGGCTTCTTGTCCGCGGTTGGTACGGTACATCGGCCAGCCGTTGACAATCTTCTGTTCCGCTTCTTTCTTGGGTGATCCCTTGGCTTGTTCGCGCGTGATGTTTGCATGACGCTGCGTAATCGGAACATTCGACAACCCCGCCGCGTGAACCTGCGCTACGGTCAATCCAGCAGAAATTGTCAGGAAAAGTGCAGCATACGTAATGCCGCCCCGGACAACGCACATGCATTGCCGTTCGAATATCATAGTACGCTTCACGCCGTGCCCCCGAATGGACTGCCCTGTCAGGCTGATCGTTTATAGTTCTCTGGAGACACCCAAATTGGGACCACACGTGGCCTAAACTCGGGCAGTTCCAAGATTTTTTTGTTGAGAGAAGGCTACGGAAAATCCGTTAAAATTCAGACCTCCGTTTTCACATATTGATCATAATGAACATCTGGCAGGGGACGCGTTTGCGCGGATTACGTCATTCGACCGTATTGGAACGAAACAGCACGACAATCCGAATTAACGCTGAGATGAAGTCGGCATGTAAAAGATCCGGATACTCAAACCGACCCAGCGCCACATCACCATTCAAAACACACGCATCACTGTTGGGTTCCAGCTTCCCTGCTTTTCCGATCCCATGTCACATCATGCATCCGTGCCAATCCCCCAAAGGACAATCTCTGACGCGAAAACGAGTTCAGCCGTACGGTCATGGTGATCGGTTTCGCAGTCGTAGACAGAAACCGGTCTGCAGGTCCGAACCCTTCGTTAATCTCCGTTTCAAGGCGAACGGTCAGCACATACTCACCAGCCTCCGTCACCGCTTGCGGAAATGTTTTCCCTACGACGTTGAAGAGAATGGTGCCCGTGTAAGCACCACGCCCAGCCACTGCAATCGGCGCAAAGGGCTGCTTGGGCCGCGGGTTACGTTCGATCCGCTTTGTGGTGCGATCAAACCCCCTCCCTTTCGCAAAGAACGGCGCACCTATGAAGTACGCGCTGAAAAACGCCTTGGCTTCACTTTCAGGTTTTCCGACACCACGGACTGTCGCACGGATCGATGTCACCGCAGCGTCACGCGCGCCATGATTTGCGATGGTGATCGGGATTGCAAACAACTCAACATCACCACCAGGCTCGCGCGCATAGTGCACGACCCGAGGCACATAGATCTTCAGGCTCGCACGTTTGAGCACCGTCTCGTAAAGACTCAACCCCGAGAAGATCAGCGCAAAACCGGACACCAACGCCGTCGCCAATCCACCCGAACCTGACATCGCACCGCGTGCAGCATCCTCCGTCATCTCGTGATTGCGGATCCGTCTCATCCCCCAGCCCATGGCGGCCTCCCGGTCAAATTGCATCACACACACGCCGTGCACGCGCCTCAACCGAGCCTGTACCACGACCTCGCAGCATGGTTCTCACGTCGAACGATGGCGGCGGCATGACCATTTGCCCCTTCCCTTGCAATCCACACGATGAAATAGTTCAGGCCACCGCCCCCCATGCTGCGGCAACGAGGTACGCCCATGCAAATCGTACAAAGCGACATCATAGAGAACGGACAAGCCATTCAGTTGAGATGGCAGGACGGGACAACCGCGCGATTTCACGCCATATGGCTCCGCGATAATGCCCTGGATGAAACGACGCGCAATCCGGTCAATGGGCAGCGATTGCGTACCGTCCAGGATATTCCGAAGGATTTGAAAATCACATCCACGGAAGTCGCCGCAACCGGGAACGTCCGTATCGTCTTCGGGCCGGATCATCATGAAACCGTCTTTCCGGCACCATGGCTGCAGGCCCGATCATACGACCGGACAAATCTGAACAAACGAGGCTGGCTCTCTGACGACATTGTCCTGTGGAGTCACAAGCTCGCGGCGCAGCCGCCTTCAACAAGTTACACGCTCGCGACCACAGACACTGGCACATTGTCGTCCTGGCTCCGCACGATTGAAACACACGGCTTTGCCATCATGTCGGATTGCCCCAGGGTAGACGGTGCACTGCTCGATGTTGCAGCTCTTTTTGGCTACGTGCGTGAAACCAATTACGGCAAACTCTTCAACGTGCGGGCAGAGGTGAACCCCAACAACCTCGCTTACACAAACCTTGGCCTGCAGGCACATACCGACAATCCCTATCGCGATCCCGTTCCAACACTTCAAATCCTCGCATGTCTCGAAAACACGGTGGAGGGCGGAGAGTCTGCCGTCGTCGACGGTTACGCCATTGCCCGACGCCTGCAGGAAGAAAATCCGTATTGGTTCGACCTGCTGGCAAAACATCCTGCCCGGTTCACGTACGCAGGGTCTTCCGACATCTGTCTCGAAGCCAAGCGTCCCATGATCGAGCTTGGTCCTGACGGGGAAATGATCGCCGTCCGCTTCAACAACCGCTCCGCCGCTCCATTCACCGATGTACCCTACGACGATATGTCGGAATTTTATGCGGCCTACCGCCGGTTCGCGGAACTGGTGGATGATCCGGAAATGGCAGTGACGTTCCGCCTTGAACCAGGCGAATTGTTCATCGTCGACAACACTCGCGTGCTCCATGCTCGCACCGCCTTCTCAGGGACCGGTCAACGATGGCTGCAGGGATGTTACGCCGACAAGGACGGGCTCGTTTCAACGCGCAAGTCACTTGAAGCACAATTGAATGAGGTCGCCGCATGAAAATGTCTGAAGTCACACGCGAGAACATTGTTGGCGTCATCGCGAACATGTTCGACAGGCAAGGTGCCGAAGAATATGCGGGTGAAGCTGTCACCGTGTCTGAGCACATGCTGCAGGGCGCGCATTTCGCAACACAGTCCGGCGCGAGCGAACCGATCGTCGCCGCGGCCCTTCTTCATGACATCGGTCACTTCACAAGCGACTTTGGCATGTACGATCCGGGCGACACACTGGATAACCATCACGATGAAGCCGGTGGCAAGTTCCTCGAGCCCTTCTTCCCACCTGTCGTGACTGCCTGCGTCCGCCTCCATGTCGCTGCCAAACGCTATCTCTGCGCCACCGACACGACGTATTTCGCAAAGCTCTCCCCCGCTTCCGTGCACACACTGGAGCTACAAGGCGGGCCCATGTCCGACACCGAAGTGGCTGAATTCGAAAAAAATCCGTTCCACAAGGAAGCCGTTCAAGTCCGTCTCTGGGACGAAGCCGGGAAGGATCCAGAGCTGGTCGTTCCAGCGTTTTCAAACTACGTGGATCTCCTGAAACGCGTCGTTCAAGGAGCACAAACTGAAGGATGACACCGCAATTGCCCGAACATTGTTCTAGCTTCGTTTGACCCCGAACATCGTGCCATCAGCCTTCTTGATGAAGAGGTTGGCAAGCGCATCGTCGACATTATCAGGCGTGAACTGAGGTTTGATACCCTCAAACTTGCACGACGCCAGCACCTGCTCGACGATAAACTTTGGTTGAAAGTACGCCAGTGGCGCTTCGTTCACTTTGATACCATCAAGGACACGCGCGTAGATGTCCTCTGTCAGCTCAAGACCAACCTTTCCCGCCATGCCGTCAAACACTTTCCGGAATAATTCTGCCGGTGGTTCAACGGTTTCCAACTTGTAACTGATACGGCGTTGGAAAGCCGGATCCATAAGATCGTTCGGATGCATGTTGGTGGAGAAGATCACGATCTCGTCAAACGGGATCATCGCACTCTTGCCCGTATGCAAGGTCAGATAATCGACCCGACTATTCAACGGCACGATCCAGCGATTGAGGATATCTTCGGGCTTGGCACGCTGGCGGCCAAAGTCATCGATGAGGAAAGTC
>CALHAX010000101.1 GCA_937931785.1 uncultured Hyphomicrobiaceae bacterium
GTATGATCGGGAGCCTCATTCATCATGACCACCTTGTCGAGCTTCTTCGAATAGGCGGTATGATCAGCCTTGAAGATTTCAATCTTCAGCGCGTCGTCCGGAAGATCATCAAAGATCGTTTGCGCGTCGAACGGGCCATAATAGTCGCCAACGCCGGCATGATCCCGACCGACGATCAGATGCGTCGCACCCATGTTCTGGCGGAAGACCGCATGCAGCAGCGCTTCGCGTGGTCCCGCATAGAGCATGTCGAAACCATACCCGGTGACCATTGCGGAGTTTTCGGGGAAATAAACTTCCACCATTTTGCGAATGGATGCGTCACGCACTGGTGCAGGGATATCGCCTGGCTTCAACTTGCCCAACAACATGTGGATCACAAGTCCGTCTGCACCAAGCCGGTCCATTGCCATGTGGCAAAGCTCTTCATGTGCACGGTGCATCGGGTTGCGTGTCTGGAAAGCGATCACTTTATTCCAGCCGCGTTTGGCAATCTCGTCGCGGATTTCGACAGCCGTTCGGAACGTGTCCGGAAAGTCTGTGCTGAAATAACTGCAGTTCAGAACCTCGATCGGACCAGAAACAACATGATCGCCCTGTGCGTTGAACTCAGCTACACCGGGATGCGCCGGGTCAGTGGTGGCAAACACTTTCTCGGTGATGTGCCTTTTTTCCGCTTCCGATAGACCTTCAACGGCACGGATCGTTTGAATCGCAAGCACCGGAGCTCCATCGACGTTTGGATCCAGCAGAGCGACCCGCATACCGGGTTCGAGAGCAGCAGCGGCATCTGCGTCGACAAGATTAAGAACAGGTGTTGGCCAGAACAGGCCGTCGGACGTGCGCATGGTGTCGGCAACGCTCAATGTGTCAGCCTTGTTCATAAAACCATCGAGCGGCGTGAAATATCCCGCGCCCAACATAACCGCATTGCCTGCTGCAGCAGAACTGATCATCAGTTTTGGAAGTTTATCGGCATCCGCAACGGCTGCAGTCTGTGCGCTTTCTGGAACAAGCAGGGGCTTCAAAGTCGCGGATCCGTGCGGTGAGATCAGTTCGGGCATTCTGTCAGTTTCCTTTTGTATTTATCACGCTCCACACCCGCAGACGGGAGCAACGAACAAGAGAGTGCAACGTCTCTTCGTGATCAAAATGGGGTGTGCTGTTGACTGATAGTCAGAAACAATCTTGATCAGATTTAAAAGGCATACGTCGGTGGAAGTTCCAGGTTTTCATCCAGATTGACCCGCTGTTCCGCTTGGTAGGCGCGTTCGAACCTAGGAATATTATGCGTATCCATAAAGGCGTAAATCTCCGCCATGGTCCAGCGCCGCAGCGGGTCGATGCGCATCACGCGGCCTTCCTTGTCGACGCGATGTTTCACATGTTCGGCGCGGGCAACATGATACGTTGCGCTGATCCAGCAATCATAGGGCGCAACCGTGTCGTTCACATGTGCAACTTCAAAGGATTTGCCCGAGCAGCCTTCATATTCAACCCACATGCGCTCGGAGTGTGAAACGTCGCCGCCGCGGACATCAGTTTCGCACCCATCCGAAACGCTGAAGTTTGTCAGCCCGAACTGTTCCACGATGAGTGTCTGGTGGTCCAGAGTGTCGGGAAATGTGGATCCTGGCCGAACGAAGACAACAGGTGTGGACGGATCAATGTCCGATATCATTTTCAATGTAACAAGGCTCGGCGACCTCAGCGAAGCGGTCACAACCGTTTTTCCGGCGAAACGGTCTGTCATCAGATAACGCAACATGTCCACCGTGTTCAGATCTTTGGTCACGGCTCGTACAGCCTGAAGTAGTGGCATTGCGTGTTCCCCCTGTGCCGTATCCTTGGGCGGGACATTAGTCCGCTTGGGGGACGGAATGCCATACCTATTTACATATAGGCAGAAGGAGCAGTGATGATGCGTGCGACGTTGGTCCGCAAGGTTGCTGCAGGACTGTTCGGCACCTGCTATCAACGCAGTCTGGCAGGTGGCAACACGAGCAATGGACGGGGGCGAGCACGCGATGGCGCGACTGAGTGGAAAAACGGTTTTCTTGACGGCTGCAGGGCAGGGCATTGGTCGCGCAGTGGCACTGGCTTTTGCAGCGGAAGGCGCAAATGTCCATGCATCGGATATTTCACAAGACCTGTTGACGGCACTTGCGCGCGAGAACGAAAGCATTTCAACCCGCATTGTTGACGCCCGTGATACGGCAAGCGTTCAGTCTGCCGCGGACGCGATCGATGTAGTCGACGTTCTCTTCAACTGCGCCGGCTATGTTCATCAGGGCGACGTACTTGCGTGTAATGAGGAAGAGTGGGACCGTTCGTTCGACACCAACGTCAAATCCATGTGGCGCACCTTGCGCGCGTTTCTCCCCGCAATGTTGGAGAACGGTGGCGGCTCAGTGATCAACATGGCCTCAGGCGCTTCCTCGATCAAAGGCGTGCCGAACCGTTTCGCCTATGCGACAACCAAGGCGGCTGTGATTGGCCTGACCAAGGCACTTGCGGCAGATTACATGACGCAAGGCATTCGCAGCAACGCGATTTGCCCGGGCACGATCATCTCGCCATCGCTTGACGAGCGGATACGTGCGTTGCCGGGCACATACGAAGACAACCACGCAGCGTTTGTCGCACGTCAGCCCCTGGGCCGCATGGGCACGCCCGAAGAAGTTGCCGCGCTGGCCGTCTATCTTGCCTCCGACGAAAGCGCGTTCACGACCGGCACCGCCATCGAGATTGACGGTGGATGGACGCTGTAAAGCCTTCCGTCGCCGGGTCGGATCAGTAGGACGCACTCTGGCAGAATCCGACCTGTCGCTTGAGGTCGATCTCACAGTCGGCTGTGACATGCAGACGATAACGCACACCGTTTGCGCAGGCTGTAAGATAAAAAATCCGCTCGCCGTAATGATCGCGCCGCTCGGTTCTGTAGACTATGCGAGAGTACCCGGCGTCTTCCAGATCGTACTTCAGGTTCTGAAATACACGATCTTGCCGGAGGTAACGCGGGCCATACGCGCGACGATCATCGCCATGTGTATTGTAAACTCTGCTGTGCTCATACCGCGCCCGATTGTGATCGCGTGGTACGTTCGTTCGCACCGCATCGGTGTCGTACGCGCCGTCATACGCATATGTGTCCTTGTATGAGGCGCCGAAGCCGTCAAGATCCGCCGCAGTGACAGGCGTTACAAGGACAATGGATGTTATCGCGATGATTGCGGAATTAAACCAACGTGACATCTCTAATCTCCTGATTTTGCATAACAAATTACAGAATGCAGCCAATGTCATTACGGCGCAGTGTCGCTGAATGTGTCTACAACAAGGCGTTCACGTGCCATTCATGTTGAGAGAACTGGTGATTTGGCGAAGGCGTTGAAAGACGCTGGTGCGGTGCGGTGCGGTGCGAGACAGAGCTGGAGTCCCATTTCGCCAAAATGCGCGGGCCATCGGCTTCCTGAACCCCGAACCCCATATCTCAACTCTCCACATTGCTGTGACGGTCGCGTATGTTCGGTGCAAATCGATTCGCGAGGGAAGGACAACTGAGATGCGCAGAGTCC
>CALHAX010000102.1 GCA_937931785.1 uncultured Hyphomicrobiaceae bacterium
CATCCGGATTCGCAGTGACATCCCGGCCATCGAGATTGAATGTAATGAGTTTGGTCATGTTTTGCTTTCTTCGATCAGCTTAATTCTGGCAGGCCTTTGGAGGTATCGTTAACTCAAAACTATCTTGTTTGAACCTACGCAAGGTGAAACTCCATTCCCGCACTGTTGTGCCTGAAACGCTATAAATTCGAGGCGTGTGTTCTCCGATAAACACTCCTAATTTGACGTCTGACAGGTATCGGATACGTGTAAGCGTCGGTGGCGCGCGACGGTTTCCAATATCGCCCTGCAACAAACAGTTCTTCCATGCTTCATGACGCTCTAATTGGGTCCAAAGAGGTTTGGATAATGAAAGATAAATTACCCCAACCACAAAGGGGGAAATGCAGATTGTCAAAATAACCGCGGGAATCGAAGCAGGCAAATTTAGCAGCGCAAGCAAAAAATAGTTAATCAATCCAATGTAAGCAAAACTATTAGCGCCACGATTTCCGATTCGATCGACAGAGCCAGGAAAAGACAAGGCAACAGCATACAGAGTGATGACAATGATCGCCGCGGAGAATCCGGCGTTCACAAGTATTGATTCTTTCCAAGAATTATTCGCAACGAAAAAGTATCCAGTGATGTTGATCACTATTGCCGACAGAAACGAATAAGTCAGCGTTTCCCCGGCCCAAGTGGGATTGTTTACACCAACCAGAACATACAAAACTGTAGTAACAGGGACCGCCATCACAACAGAACATAAAGACAGTTGCATATTATTATTGGAACGCATTGAAATTCTCATACATGAGTTAGAATTCTCTACCTAACGAAAGTATTTGATCACGCTGCGAATGGGGTTTGGCGCCGCCTGCCCGAGACCGCAGATCGAAGCGTCCGCCATGGTCTGGCAGAGTTCTTCGAGCAATGCGTCATCCCAGGTTTCGGCGTCCATCAGTTTGACGGCCTTTTCGCAGCCGGCGCGGCATGGCGTACATTGTCCGCAGCTCTCATCTTCAAAGAAGCGCAGCAGGTTCCGGGCGGCGGCCTTCACGTCGTCCTGATCGGACATGACAACGACAGCGTGCGAGCCAACGAAGCAGCCGAGTTCCGCGAGTTCTCCTCCGAAGTCGAGCGGCACATCGCCCTTTGCGGCGGGGAGAATTCCGCCTGATGCACCACCTGGGAGGTAAGCATTGAATGTGTGGCCGTCGGCAATGCCACCACACCGTTCGATGAGATCATTGACCGTGGAACCGGCGGGCGCAACGACCACACCTGGATTTTTCACACGTCCTGACACCGAATAGGATCGGAAGCCCTTGGAGCCGTTGACGCCTTGATCGGCGAACCATGATGCACCCTTCTGCACGATATCGCGGATCCAATAGAGCGTTTCGACGTTGTGGTTCAGGGTTGGACGCCCGAAGACGCCAACTTCCGCAATATATGGTGGGCGGTGGCGCGGAAGGCCTCGCTTTCCTTCGATGCTCTCGATCATCGCGGATTCTTCTCCGCAGATGTAGGCACCGGCACCGCGGCGCACTTCGAGGAATCCTTTTTCGGCAATGCCAGCGGTTTCAAGTTTGGCGATTTCGTCGTGCAGGATGTGGAGCACGGCGGGATATTCATCGCGCATGTAGATGTAGCAACGCTCTGCTTCGACGGCCCAGGCGGCAATCAAGGCGCCTTCAAGGAAGCGGTGCGGGTCACGCTCCAGCCAGTGGCGGTCCTTGAATGTGCCGGGTTCGCCTTCATCGCCGTTCACGGTCATGAGGCGCGGTGCGGCGTAGCCCCGAACGAATTTCCATTTTGTGCCAGCCGGGAAGCCTGCCCCACCGAGACCGCGCAGGCCAGCGTCGGACAACGTCTCGATGAACTCTTCAGGTGTGCGTTTGCCGTCGCGACATTCGGCGAGCAGTGCGTAGGCCCCATCGGCCTTCGCCGCGTCGAGCCCAATGTATTCGGGTATCACAGCGTGGCGCTCTCCAGCCTTGACCGTGGCGAGCACACTTTCCGGCGTGGCGTTGTCGACATGAAGGTGACCGACCTCGCACACTGGTGCGGACTGGCAGCGCCCCATGCAAGGTGCACGGATAACGCGAACGTCTTTCGGGTCCGTGCCATCTTCCAAAGCCTTGTGGAGTTTTTCCGAGCCAAGCAGTTCGCAGGTCAGCGAGTCACATACGCGAATGGTTGTGGCCGGCGGGGGGGCTTCGCCTTCAGCCATGACATCGAAGTGGTCGTAAAACGTTGCAACCTCGTAGACCTCGGCTTGCGGCAGAACCATTTCAGCAGCGAGTGCGCGGAGGTGCGGGGCGGAGATACAGCCATACTTGTCCTGGATCAGATGAAGATGCTCGATCAACAGGTCGCGTTGGCGGGAGCGATCACCGAGAAGCTCACGAATCGCAACGAGCGCTTCGGGGTCGGTCTGACGGCCCTTCATGAATGCGCGTGGTTTGCGCGATCCGTCGCCTGGCTTGCCGCCTGACGGCCTGGGTCGATCCATGATGTTCATTGCAAAACGTCCTCCTGCGCCCAACCGTCAGGGCTGAGCGGATCTTCGCACAACAGTTCGTATCAACCGGACGGTGGACAGTTTCAAATCGGAATGCCTGATCGCATTATAAGCAAAAGTTATCGCTTTGCCACCAGGGCGGCAATCTGCTTCGTCACGTCCGTCGAATGGCCGACATCCCAGAAGGCCGAGACACGCGGGGACTGCACCTGCGTTTCGTGGCGCACGAGACCAATACGCTGGCGCACGACCGGGGCACTCAAACGTTTAAGCACCAGTCCGTTCGACTGACCGAGGAGGTGAAAATGATTGCGGGGAATGATCGTGCAGAGCCCCGCATCACGCACGTGGCCGTAAAGCGTCAGGATCGAATTGGACTCGACCACCGGCTCCGGATGCAGGCCAATCTTGGCGAATACGCTGTCGACAATGCGCCGGTTCTGCATGTCGGGTGTAAGCAGGCAGAGCGGCACCTTCGCAAGTGCCGACCATTTGACCTTTTCAGGCAGACGGTCGCGGAAGTTCTCAGGCACGAGAAGTGAAAACTCCTCGTGATAAAGTCCGAGAGTATCGACGGCATTCAGCGGCTCATTATCCAGATAGGTGATGCCAACATCAAGGCTCAGATCATCAAGGCCGCGCTGGATCTCCTTGGAACTCATGGAAAGAATGTGGAGACGCAGCTCAGGATGAGCCTCGATGAGTGTCTTTGTGAGCAGCGGGAGGATCGGCAGGGCCGACGGAATGACACCAATATACAGAGCGCCGACCAGTTCTCCGCGCAAGACCGCGGCTTCGTCGATGAGGCTGTCGGCATTCTCAACTACACGGCGCGCCCATGCGATGATGCGCTCACCTTCCGGGGTCAAACCTCCGTAAGTATTGCCACGCTTGATGACGGGAACGCCGAGCTCTTGCTCAAGTTTGCGAATCTGGGCGGAGAGCGCCGGCTGCGAAATGTTGCATTTCATCGCTGCGCGCGAGAAATGCCGCTCCTGCACGAGCGCGATCAAATAGCGAAGTTGGCGAACATCCATGAGTTTGGCTATGGCATAGGAGGGAGTTCAGAGCCATAGACAGACTTCGGGCGATCAGAGGCCCTGGCCCCGCCACCTCCCATCGAAGCCTTCTCCCAGAGGGAGAAGGCCTTTCAGATATCAGAACGTTACGACACCACGAATGCTTTCGCCCTTGTGCATGAGGTCGAAGCCCTTGTTGATGTCTTCAAGCGGCATGATGTGGGTGATCATGGGGTCAATCTCGATCTTGCCATCCATGTACCAGTCAACGATCTGTGGCACCTGCGTGCGCCCCTTCGCGCCACCGAATGCCGTCCCCCGCCAATTGCGACCAGTTACGAGTTGGAATGGACGGGTGCTGATTTCCTGGCCTGCCCCCGCAACGCCGATGATGATGCTGGTGCCCCACCCCTTGTGGCAACACTCGAGGGCCTGCCGCATCACGTCGACGTTCCCGATGCACTCAAACGAATAATCTGCACCGCCTTTCGTCAGATCGACGATGTAAGGCACCAGATCGCCTTCAACCTCTTTCGGGTTAACGAAATGAGTCATGCCGAAGCGCTCCCCCCATTCCTTACGCGCTGGATTGAGGTCCACACCGACAATCATGTTGGCACCCGCGAGACGTGCGCCCTGGATCACGTTCAGGCCGATGCCACCAAGGCCGAAGACTACCACGTTGTCGCCGGGCTGAACTTTCGCCGTGTTGATCACGGCGCCGATGCCGGTGGTTACACCACAACCGACGTAACAGATCTTTTCGAACGGGGCGTCTTCCCGCACCTTGGCCAGCGCGATTTCCGGCACCACAGTGAAGTTCGAGAACGTTGACGTACCCATGTAATGGAAGACTTTTTCACCGCCCGCAGAGAATCGGCTCGTGCCGTCCGGCATTACGCCGCGGCCCTGGGTTTCACGGATGGCCTGACAGAGGTTGGTCTTGCCTGACGTGCAGTAATCGCACTGGCGGCACTCTGGCGTGTAAAGCGGGATGACATGGTCGCCCTTTTTCAGCGACGTGACGCTCTTTCCCACGTCCACCACAACGCCTGCGCCTTCGTGTCCGAGGATCGCCGGGAAGATACCTTCGGGGTCTGCACCTGACCGCGTGAACTCGTCGGTGTGGCAGATGCCGGTTGCCTTGATCTCGACCAGAACTTCGTCGTCCTTCGGACCGTCCAGATTGACGGTTGTGACTTCAAGCGGTTCTCCGGCCTTAACGGCAACGGCTGCGCGTGACTCCATGGGGCATCTCCTGCGGGTTGTGCGTCATGTCGGTTTTGGCACTCTTGTGCATCGTTCTACCCGGATTAGGCAGGGCACGACGGAGAGGCAAGCCCAAATGGCTGCAAACCTGAGCATTTGGGCAAAAAAGACAACGTGTGACGCTGGTCACATTCGGTTCATGTGGCGAAGGCTATCGTTCAATCAACAGAGACAAACACACACACGAAACCGAAGGAACAGACCCATGGACATGACACTCGACATCGAACGCATCATCGAAGACGCCGCTGAAGAGGCAACCGTTGACCTTACGGATATCCCGGAACATTTGTTCTGAGTTAACGGGGCTTATCTTGATCCGAGCATAGGAGCCAACCGACCAAAACGACTGCCAGAAGCGATCCAACGAGCTCCGCGCCTATGAACATCGGCACATCGACCGGGCGAATGCCGGCGAAGGTGTTGGACAGGCCGCGGGCGATTGCGACGGCGGGATTCGCGAAGCTGGTGGAGGCGGTGAACCAGTAGGCCGCCGTGATGTAGAGACCAACAAGCACCGGGACAGCTTCGACCCTGAAACGAATGCCCGCGAAAATCGTGAACACCAGACCGAATGTTGCGACAACCTCGGCAAACCATTGTGGTGGCCCGGTGCGGACCTTTTCTGAAAACTGCAGAATTGAAAGATCGAACATGGCATGGGCCACGAGCGTGCCGAGAATGCCACCTGCAATCTGGGCAACAATGTAAGAGGCCAACTCTCCACCAGGCAACTCCTTGCGTATGGCAAAGGCGAGCGACACGGCAGGATTAAAATGTGCGCCGGAAATGGGTCCAAGAATCGTGATCAGCACAAACAGAATTGCACCGGTCGGGATTGTGTTGCCGAGGAGGGAAACTGCGTCATCTGCCGACAGCACATCCGCCATGATACCGGAGCCGACCACGGTGCAGACAAGCAAGCCCGTGCCTAACGCTTCTGCCACGAGGCGGCGCGAAAGATCGAATTCGCTCATGACACTGCCTGACGCACCAACCGCGCATCCTCATCAATTCGGCCAATCGCATCGAGCCGCGCCTTGAGTTCATCCTTGCTCATGTCATCGAAGGGGATTGCCAGAAAAAGCGTGATGCGGTCCGTGAGTTGCGCGTAAGCAGTTTCGAAGGCTTGGCGTTGGGCTTGTTCGCTTGGCAAAGCTCTGGCCGGATCCGGAATGCCCCAATGCGCTGATGTCGGACACCCTGGCCAAACCGGGCAGACTTCTCCGGCTGCCGATGCGCACACCGTGAATATGAAATCCATCTGCTGCGCGTCCGATCCGGCGAATTCATTCCAGCTCTTTGATCGGGCGGATGCCGTTTCATGTCCCATCGCCCGCAGGTGCGCAATCGCCATGGGGTTGGGCTTTGTCTTGGGCTGAGAGCCGGCAGAGTAGCCGTTGACGATGCCCGCGCCGCGCGTGTTCAGGATGGCTTCGGCCATGATTGAGCGCGCGGAATTTCCGGTGCACAGGATCAGGACATTCTTCTTGTCTGCCATGCTTTCCTCCGCCTTCTGGGTGGTAACGGGAGTGTCGCAGCCAAGACCATTCCCATTGCGGGACGGGTATGACAGTTACGTAACACTTGTGCAAAGGAACGCGGCCACAACCCGGCGAGTCTGGTCGGGGCGTGGGCTGCCTACAGAAGTTATTGCGCTAACCCGATAACGTGCGCCTGCGACGGATCGGCGCGAAGAACTGGCGAGACAGAAACGGGCCGGAGAAACATAATTCCCCGGCCCGTTTGCCTTGCAGTCCTGGATTAACGTTCGGCCTGTTTGCCGATGACCTCGACCATAGCTTCGCGCCGCCCCCGGAGCGGTTCATAGTCCAGCACGATGCCTTCGATCCGACGCGCCCGACCATTCTTGAACTTGACCGGATTTGTCTTGTCGCCATCTCGCATGGTGCTGTTCATGCGTAACCGCATCGTGCTGCCGTTGCGAAACTGGAGCGTGGCCGTGTTGATCCGGATCGGCCCGCCTACGACGCGGAATACAACCTCACTGAAGCGCTCCACATGGCCTGCAGGACCGATCTTGCCATCGGTACTGCGCGCGTTCAGAATTCGTCGTCCTACACTACTCCACCCACGCGGTTTAGGCTCCGAACGCACAAGACCGTCTTCACCCATGACGCTGCCGGTGCCGCGATCGACAGTGTCTGCTCGACGTTCTGCCTTACGGGCCAATACTTCGATCTTCGCTTTACGGCCACGTATGCGGGCCTTTTCGTAGAGTAACTCGACCTTGGTGATCCGACGCGCGTTACCTTTGAGATCGAGATCGCGGGATTTTCGGCCCGGACGCAAACGCTCATCAACCCGAAACGTCTGGCGCTTGCCATTGCCGAATGTAACGCGGATATCGAACACCATCACGGCACTACCGCGTGCGCGCAATGCAATGGCGGTGAACGGTCCCTCGCCCCTTTCGATCCGGATCACATCGCGATCAAGCGATAAATCGACGTCGCGGGAACCAAGTACCTGCCACCCGCTCATATCGCGTTCTGCCTCTGCCCGGTCTTCGCTGTTATCCGACGCTACGGCCTTCCTTTCGCCCTGGCCACCTTCGCGTGCTTCTGCTTCTACTGCATAAACTTTCAGAAGAACCGGAGGCGTGCTGCCACTCTGCCGCCGGTAAGTCACTTCGATGCGACGGATTCCACGTCGTTCGGGATTCAATTTGAAAGGTTGGGATCGCACTCCATCACGCATGAGCTTGCGAACACGAATGGTGTCGGTTTCGCCATCGCCGTACACCACTTTCAGGTCTCGGATACGGATATCCCCGCCAGATGCGCGGACCGACATTTCACCAAAGTTTCCATCTGCTCGACCAATCCAGATCCGATCACTATCGAAATCAAGATCGACGTAGCGCTGGCCAATCTTGATGGGAGCCGTCCGTTGCGTCCTGTCGGATCGGTTCCGGTCGTCGCGGTCATCGCCACGGGTATCAGCTCGTCGAAGCGGTTCGTCGTCGAAATTGTCTTGGCGACGTCGGCTCTCATCGCTCCTGAGACGCGGCGTATCATCATCTTCAAAGCTGGGTGTTCGCCGGTTGCTATCGTTCGTGGCCTGTTTTGTACCGGGACGCACGCGGCCGAACACTTCAAGCTGTGCGCGTTTCAGTAAATTACTCGAGGCGTACAACATCTCGATCTTGTCGATGACGCGGGCTTTGCCGCTCAAATCGATCGGACCGCTATCCTCGCCTTCTCGAATCTTCTTATCGAGATCAAGATCCTGTTTTTCTCCATTCCCGTACGTGACGCGAATGCGATAGATATTGATGTTGCCCCGCACCGCGTTGAACCGCAAAGCATTGAAGCGACCATCCGTGCGATCCAGCTCGATCACGTCACGGTCGGCAAGCATGTTGACCTTCTTGGAGGCAATCCGTTCCCATTGGCCACGCTGGGCATTGGCGGGTACCGTCCATGATATGATCGCCATGCCCGCGGCGAGCAGAAGTGCCAGCGCCGCGCGCGGGGCAAAGATCATTCGAGACATTGAAATTTCCAGTTCTGTTTCAGGCCTTCACAACCTGCATCGATGTTCCGTGTGGGAATAGTATCTGTGTAACGCACTCATTTCACTTATAAAATGACCATCTCATGTCATGAGCGATTGCTGTTACTGATCCACCAAACCGGGACAATTGCACGCCCTTGCGGGAAATGCGACGGTGTTGATGCCCATCCTGAACGAGCAGCACCAATATCCCATGAACGATTTGTCCAATGCCCCTGCGTCCCATGCCACTGCCATTGACATTCTGAAGCAACGGTTTGGCGAGCGCCTTTCCACCGGGCAAGCGGTTCGCACTCAGCATGCGCACTCGACAACATGGATTGCACCGATGCCGGCCGACGCGGTGGTGTTCGCCGAGAGCCATGACGACATCGTTGAAATTGTCCGGGTTTGTGCCGAGCACAAGGTGCCGGTGATTGCCTTCGGTGCAGGGACATCGCTGGAAGGTCATGTGAATGCCCCGCGTGGCGGCATCTGCATCGACACGGCGCGGATGAACCGAATTATTTCGGTTAACACGGACGATCTTGATTGCGTGGTCGAGCCCGGAGTCAGCCGCAAACAACTGAACGAACACTTGCGCGACATGGGACTTTTCTTCTCCGTCGATCCGGGAGCGGAAGATGCCACGCTTGGCGGCATGACCGCGACACGCGCCTCGGGCACAACAGCTGTGCGCTACGGCACGATGCGGGATAATGTGATCAATCTTCAGGTGGTGATGGCAGACGGCTCAACGATCCAGACCGGCAACCGCGCGCGTAAATCATCGGCTGGTTACGACCTGACACGACTGATGGTTGGCTCGGAAGGCACACTGGGAATTACCACGCAGTTGACGGTAAAAGTGCACGGTATCCCGGAATCGATTTTGGCTGCTGTCTGCCCGTTCGCAACGATTGAAGGCGCGTGCAACGCCGTAATCCAGGCGATCCAGCTTGGACTGGGACTCGCGCGAATGGAATTTCTGGACGAGTTACAAGTTCGCGCCTGCAATGCCTACTCCGGACTGGCAATGAAGGAAGCACCGACCCTGTTCCTGGAGTTTCATGGCACGAGCGCAGCGACACGAGAGCAGGTTGAAACATTCCGCGAGATTGCCGAAGGCGAAGGTGGCAGTGACTTTGAGTGGGCCGAATCCGTCGAGGATCGCAATCGGCTCTGGAAAGCACGTCATGACGCCTATTGGGCTTGCCTGCAACTCAAGCCCGGAGCCGACGCGCTCTCAACCGATATCTGCGTCCCGATCTCAAAGCTGGCGCAGTGTGTGAACGAAACGCGCGCAGATATTGATGCCATGGGGCTGATCGCCCCCATCGTCGGCCATGTGGGTGATGGTAATTTTCACGTTTTACCGCTGTTCGACATGTCGAACGTGGACGAACTGGCGAAGATCAGGGAATTCACGAAGCGCCTTGGCGAACGTGCGTTGGCACACGACGGCACCTGCACCGGTGAGCATGGCATCGGTATGGGGAAAATAAACATGCTCGAAGCGGAGCATGGTCTCGGCGTACCAGTCATGAAAGCCATCAAGGATGCGCTTGACCCCGACGGTATCATGAATCCGGGGAAAATTTTCGGATGAGAACGCGACGTCGCGAAAGTTCTGTCGCCGAACGAAGCGTCTTGCGGCATGCACTACCGCTTCACAGCATAACCGATTACGGCCCCGAGCAGGGGGACGAACAGACGTTCGATCCGGAATGGAATGGCTGCAAACAATCCAGGAATGAAGAGCAGAGCTGCGCCGACAAGTGCGCCGACCAGAGATGCGGCCAATGTGGCGCTTGAGGGAGGGGAGATGCCTTTGAGGATTTCGGCTCCAATCAAGCCTGCATTCCAAACCATCAACCCGAAGAGGCCTGCATGCAGAAAGAGACGCAGATCGCCACGCAACGGAATGTCGTTGATCAGGCAAGCGGCCATATACCACGCGAAGACAAGCTGAAAGATGACAAGCGCAATGCGTGACAGTGCCATGATCGATACCCCCCGGTTTACGACGACATCATCGTGACATGAATAGCGGGCGTTCGCTACTCGGTTGGAGATCATGTTGCTCAACACTTTCACCGCCCGTCATCCCGGCAGACACAGGCTCCCATCCGCCGTTCCCGAGCAGGTGCAATGCTCACGCTTCGCAATCACCCCATCAATCCGGCCACCATCTCCTTCAGCAGTCGCACGTGCCCTGTGTCCGACAGTCGATGCCCCCCGGACTTTATGAGGGTCAGGTGGGCATCGTCGGTGGTGAGTTTGTCGATGAGCTCGCGCGACCCTTGCCACGGAACGTCCGGGTCGGCGAGACCATGAATGATGCGCACAGGGCATCCCGTATCTATGGAACGATCGCCAAACAGATGTTTCCGGCCATCCTCGATAAGCTGCAGGGTTATGGGGTAGTTGTTGTCGCTGTATTCGGACGGGCGATACCAGACGCCTTCGATTTCGATGATCTGGCGCACCTCTGCTGGCGCGGACTGCCACATCAGGCGCTCCGTCATGTCCCAGGCGGGCGCGATGAGGACGAGCCCTGCGATCCGCCCAGGTGAGGCTGCGTTGACCGCTTCTGTCATGAGAAGCGCGATCCAGCCGCCCATGCTGGAGCCGATAAGGATTTGCGGGCCAGTGGTTTGCGCCTCCAGCACGGCATTGGCTTCCTCCAGCCAGAAGCTGATGGTGCCATCCTCGAACCTGCCGGACGATTGACCGTGGCCACTGTAGTCAAAGCGGGTCATTGCGAAACCCAGATCTTTCGACCACGCTGCAAGATCGCTCGCCTTGGTGCCGCTCATGGTGGAATTGAACCCGGAGAGCCAGAGCAAGCCCGGACGAGCGTTCCCGCCGCCTTTCGTTCGCAGGCAGGCGATGCGGCGCGCCGTATGCCCGGTGCCGACATCGAGAAGCATTGTGTTGTTGCCGGACATTTGCCACATCACGTCTGGATTGGGGGCCGTATGACGACCGTTTTGCAGATCGTGCCACAAATGAAGCCGGGCGGGGTGGAATTCTACACGCTCCGTATGGTCGACGCTGTGGTCAAGGCCGGGGGTCGCGCGCTGGTGGCAGGCGAGCACGGCGAACTGGTGCCCGAAATCAAGGCGCTGGGCGGTGAATTCATCGCATTTCCTGCAGCGTCCAAGAACTGGCTGGTATGGCCTGGAATCGCGAAACGGCTCTCAAAGCTGATTGCGGATGAAAATGTCGATCTGGTGCATGTCGGCAGCCGGGGGCCGGGCTGGTTGAGCGTGCTGGCGCGGCGGCACAAGCATTTCCCACTCGTGATGAATTACCACGGGGCCTACAGCCAGAGCATCCCGATCAAATCGCTCTACAATCGCGTAATGACAATGGGGGATGTCTGCCTTGCCAGCTCGCGGTTCACGAAACGGATCGTGCAGGAGCGGCACGGGCTGGGAGACGACAAGCTCAAGCGAATCTGGCTGGGGATCGATCCGGCGCAGTTCGCTCCGGATGACATCACGCAGGAGCGGCGGGATGCGCTGCGCGCTGCATGGGGCGTCGCCCCGGATCAGCGGATTATCCTTTCGGCTGGACGGCTGGTTTCACTGAAGGGCCACGACGTTGTCATTCGCGCTGCGGAGGCCGTTCTAAAAGCTCATGACGATGCGGTGGTGATCATTGCCGGGGATGATCTTGGTCGAACGGACTACCGCGCAAAGCTTGAGGCCATGGCTGCGGCCAGTTTCGATCCAGCGCGTGTCAAGCTGGTCGGACACTGTGCGGATATGGCGACGGCATTCCTGATTTCGCACGCCTCGGTGATCGGATCCGTTCGGCCGGAGACGTTCAGCTACGTCGCTGTCGAATCGCAGGCGATGGAATGCCCCGTGATCTCGGCAGATGCGGGGGCGGTATCCGACACGCTGGAGACGGACAATGAAGATGTCCGCACGGGTTGGCTTTATCCGCCTGCCGATCACGACGCGATGGCGGAGCGGATCATAGCAGCGCTCGATATGAGCTTCGATGACCGTGCCGCGATGGGTGCGCGATGCCGGACGCGAACGCTGGAGCTGTTCACGTTGGAGCGGATGCAGCGCGAAACCCTCGAACAATATGACCGGTTGCTTGGCACAAAACTGGCGGCCACATTTGCCAATCGGTAAGCTGATCCGTTCACAAGGTCTTCACAGTCGCATGATTCACTGCTTGCAACGCCGGATTGCGCCCCGTATATGCGTTTCAGGCCCTGTTTGAGGGGTTCGGTTTAACAGCAGAAGGAGATTTTGAGATCCCACGCCGTCCAAGACGAGTCGCGCCGGAGCGCGTAAACAAGGGCCCGAAAACCAACGAGCTGATCGAGGCCGATTCCGTCCAACTGATTGATGAAACAGGCACGAACGTTGGCGAAACGCCGTTCGAAGATGCCTTGAACCGCGCTATCGACGCGGGCCTCGATCTGGTGGAAATTTCCCCAAATCCGAAAATGCCGGTCTGCAAGATCATGGACTACGGCAAGCACAAATATCAGGCCCAGAAGAAGGCCAACGAGGCGCGCAAGAAACAGAAGACCTTCGAAGTGAAGGAAATCAAGATGCGCCCGAACATCGACACGCATGACTATGACGTAAAAATGCGTAGCATGATGAAATTCTTCGAGCAGGGCGACAAAGTGAAAGTCACTATGCGCTTTCGTGGTCGTGAAATGGCGCACCAGAACATTGGTCTGCAGTTGCTGCACCGTGTGCGCGACCAGGTGGAGGACATCGCCAAGGTCGAGTTCGATGCCAAGATGGAAGGCCGCCAGATGATCATGGTGCTGGCGCCGCGTTGATGAGATAAAGAGGTCTGCATCGCATTTGTTGCAGATCTCGCCTTCAAGCATTGCAGTATTCACAATGCTCTGGCCACGACCGCATTTTGCGTCCGGCTACGACTCCGATATCACTTTTTATGCTCCCTCGATGCATTCTGCTTGACCCACGTTTACGCGCAGGCGTAACGCGGAGTCAGGCGCAATTTTCTGCGTTGATTGGAGTGCGCCGATGTTGCGAGTCGAGCGGGCAGCAGGCGAAGTGGTCGCCGCAGTGGATCAGAACCTCAAAGGGGTTCTGTTCCTGGTTGCCGGGCTCGCGATCTATTCGCTGCAAGATATCATCATCAAACAACTGAGCGATCTCTATTCGGTTCACCAGATCGTCTTTGTGCGCAGCCTGATCTCAATCCCGCTACTCTTCATTATCATCGGGCTGGACCCGTCACCGCCAAAGTTAAAAACGTCGCGACCCATTCTGCATGCGATCCGCGGCTTTCTGCAGTTTGTGGCTTACACCAGCTTCTATCTGGCTATTGCCGCAATGCGGTTGGCGGATGCTGTGGCGATCGCGTTCTCTGCACCACTGGTGATCACAATTCTTTCGGTTCTCTTCATGGGCGAGAAGGTTGGTCTGAAGCGCTGGCTAGCCATTCTGGGTGGCTTTGCCGGCGTCCTCGTTATCGTGCGCCCTGGCGCCGGCGTCTTTGAACCGGCCGCGTTGCTGGCTGTCTTGTGCGCCGTGAGCTATGGTACCGCCCAGGTGCTGGTTCGCCCGCTTGGCCGAAGCGATGGCGGTGCACAGATGGCGCTCTACGCCACGATCGTTTACGTCGTGTGTTCCGGGAGCCTGTGGTTCGTCATTGGCGATGGTAGCTACCTGACCGGCGACATGCATCCCAGTCTCGCCTTCCTGCTGCGGGAATGGACTATGCCAACTGTCACGCATATGTCGATGATGTTGGCGACAGGGCTGATTTCGGCGATCGGGATGTACTGCCTCGCACAAGCCTATCGCGTTGGTGAGGCCAGCGCTGTGTCGCCGTTCGAATACACCGGTCTGATCTGGGCGATTGGCTTCGGTTACCTGATCTTCGGCGAGTTGCCGACGATTTACAGTGTGATCGGCATTCTCATGATTGTTGGGGCCGGACTTGCCGTGATCCACCGCGAGAACCGCCGCGACCGGCCAATCGTCACGCGGCGAGGGCGGTTGCGGGTGCGATCTGGGCTATGAGTCAAGCGTAACCAAAACGGTTGTTTTTCCCGGGCCGCTCCCGTATAAGCGCCTGACACGAGCGGGCTGGCAGGGCATGCCATGGTCGCTCAGAACGCTACAAGCGCTAGCATTCTTCGAATTTTCGGGGGCTGGCGCTTTTTCTCATGGAGTTAAGCAAAATGCCCAAGCTCAAGACCAAGAGCGGTGCCAAGAAGCGATTCAAGGTGACCTCCTCAGGTAAAATCAAGTGTGCGGCAGCCGGCAAACGGCACGGCATGATCAAGCGAAGCAACAAGTTCATCCGGAATGCCCGTGGCACGATGGTGCTCTGCGACGCCGACACGAAAATCGTCAAGAAGTTCCTTCCGTATCAACGGTAAACTTCTGATTTTTCACTGATTTTTGACTTTCAAGAGGACTGAACCATGTCACGTGTGAAACGGGGTGTAACCACCCACGCTCGACATCGCAAAATCATCAAGGCTGCCAAAGGCTACTACGGCCGCCGCAAGAATACGTTCCGCACAGCCAACCAGGCGGTCGAGAAAGCCGGCCAGTATGCTTATCGCGACCGCAAGGTCCGCAAGCGGAACTTCCGCGCCCTCTGGATCCAGCGCATCAACGCCGCGGCCCGCGAGCATGGCACGACGTATGGCCGATTTATTCACGGCCTTAGCCTGGCCGGGGTCGAGATCGATCGCAAAGTGCTGGCGGATATTGCTGTTCACGAGCCGGATGCGTTCAAGGCGCTGGTTGATCAGGCGAGTTCTGCGGCGCCTGCTTGACGGTCAACTGCGCCGATCCATCAGCTTTACACGCGAGCCAGCGTGACCCGAATCCCCTCCCTCTGTGAGGGGGAGGGCCAGGGAGGGGAGCAAACTCAAGCGCTTCGTCGCTTCAGTATTGCACCGCTCCACATCCCCCTCTCTCTTCAAATCAGGGGCTTGGCTGCACCAAACCCATGATTTGAAGCCCTCTCCCACAAAGGGGAGAGGCGCGACACCGAGGTGCTTGCCGTCATGGGAAAAACGATTGATACAGCCGAATATGGCGATCTCGAAGCGCTTGAGACAGCGTTGCTTGGCGAACTCGACGCAGCGGGCGATCTGGCTGCACTTGAGGATTTCCGCGTTGGTGCGCTTGGCAAGAAGGGCCGCATCTCCGCGTTGATGAAGACACTCGGCCAGATGGAGCCCGACGCGCGCAAATCCTTCGGCCAATCGGTCAATGGCCTGAAGCAACGCGTGAGCGACGCACTCGAGGCCCGCAAGTCGGACCTCGGCGAAGCGGCGCTGGCCGCACGGCTGGCAACTGAAACCGCGGATGTCACGCTACCGGTACGCCCTGGCCCGGAGATGATGGGCCGTATTCACCCGATCAGCCAGGTTTGGGACGAACTCACTGAAATTTTTGCCGACATGGGCTTTTCCGTTGCGGAAGGTCCGGATATCGAGACGGAAGAGAAAAATTTCGACAAGCTGAATATTCCGGCATCGCACCCGGCACGGCAAGAAATGGACACGTTTTATTTCCCCACGAAAGAAGATGGATCCCGCAAACTGCTGCGCACGCACACGTCGCCTGTGCAAATCCGTACGATGGAGGCGCAGCAACCGCCAATCCGGATCATTGCACCAGGGCGCGTTTATCGCTCGGACTACGACCAAACCCATACACCGATGTTTCATCAGGTCGAAGGACTGGTGATCGATGACAGCACACATATGGGACACCTCAAGTGGTGCCTTGAGGAGTTCTGCAAGGCCTTCTTCGAAGTTGACAAAGTGAAGATGAAATTCCGAGCCTCGCACTTCCCATTCACAGAACCTTCCATGGAAGTCGATATCCAGTATGCCGAAGTGGGCAACGAAGTCCGCATGGGTGAGGGCGACAAGTGGATGGAAATCCTTGGCTGCGGTATGGTGCACCCGAATGTTCTGCGCGCCGTTGGCTATGACCCTGAAAAGGTTCAAGGCTGGGCCTTTGGTGTCGGGATCGAGCGGATCACGACGTTGAAATACGGCATGCCTGATCTACGCCCGATGTTTGCGTCCGACATGCGGTGGTTGAAACATTACGGTTTTCTTCCATTTGATGTGCCGTCGCTTGCCGGAGGGTTATCGTCATGAAGTTCACCCTCGACTGGTTGAAGGACCACCTGGAAACAGACGCCACGTTGCAGGAAATCTGCGACGTGCTGGATCGTGTCGGGCTTGAGGTCGAGAGCGTCGAGAACCCAGCGGACAAGCTTGCTGATTTCGTGATCGCCAAAGTGGAGCACGCAGAGCAGCATCCGAATGCGGACAAGCTGCGCGTATGCACTGTGAACGACGGTAAGGCCACACATCAGGTGGTTTGCGGCGCTCCCAATGCCCGGACTGGATTGATCGGCGTGTTTGCGGGACCAGGCGTTTATGTCCCCGGCATCGACATGACGCTGACCAAGGCAAAAATTCGCGACGTGGAGTCGTTCGGGATGTTGTGCTCCGAGCGTGAGCTGGAACTCTCCGACGAGCACGACGGTATCATTGATCTGGATGAAGCACTTGGTGCGCATATCGGCGAACGTTTCGTCGACGTGATGAAGATGAACGACCCCGTGATCGAAATTGCGATCACGCCAAACCGCCCCGATGCCCTCGGCGTACGTGGTGTGGCGCGCGATCTCGCGGCGGCCGGCCTGGGCACGCTGAAACCGGAAAATAAAGGTTTTACAGGCAAGGCCACGTTCGATTGCCCTGTCGAGATCAAGCTTGAGTTCGATGCGGCAGACACCATCGCATGCCCGGCATTTGCCGGTCGCTACATTCGAGGCGTCAAGAACGGCCCGTCGGCTCCATGGATGCAAAAACGGCTAACGGCCATTGGTCTGCGCCCCATCAATGCGCTCGTGGATATCACGAACTACGTCTCATATGACCGTGGCCGTCCACTGCACGCCTATGACGCGGACAAACTGAAAGGCCCAATCCGGGCCCGCCTTGGCGCGTCAGGAGAGAAGTTCACTGCGCTTGGCGGAACGGTCTACGATGTCGACGAGGACATGACCGTCATTGCTGACGATTCCGGTGTGCTGGCGCTTGGCGGCGTCATGGGCGGCGAGGTAACCGGCTCCACGGACACTACAACCAACGTATTCTTCGAGTCGGCCTGGTTCGATCCGGTGCGGACAGCGAACTGCGGGCGCAAGGTCAATATCAATTCCGACGCGCGCTACCGTTTCGAGCGTGGCGTCGACCCACAGTCCGAAAAGTGGGGCACGGATCTCGCGGCCCACTATGTGCTCGAAATGTGCGGGGGCGAAACGAGCGCCATGGCGATCGCGGGAGAAGAACCCGATCCGCAACTGGTCATCGATTTTGATCCGGCCCTGATCGTCAAACTAACCGGTCTCAACGTCAAGGCAGCGGAGACGAAAAAAATTCTTGCGTCGCTGGGCTTCACGATTGACGGCAAAAGCGATGTCCTGAAGGTCACCGTTCCATCATGGCGACCTGACGTGCACGGCCCGGCGGACCTTGTTGAAGAAGTGATCCGGATTGTCGGGATCGATACTGTCCCGTCCGTACCGATGCCACGCGGCATTGGCGTGGCCAAGCCCGTCATGACCGAACGCCAGAAGCGCATCCGGCATGCCAAGCACCTGCTCGCTGGCCGCGGACTTGTGGAAGCTGTGACGTACTCCTTCATTCAATCGGATGTTGCCGCACTCTTCGGAGGCGGTAGTGGCGCGCTGGAACTGGCAAACCCGATTTCATCGGAAATGTCCTCCATGCGACCAAGCCTGCTCGCAGGTTTGTTGCAGGCCGCACAACGCAATGCGGATCGCGGCCTTGGTGATGTCGCTTTGTTCGAAGTGGGTCAGGTCTACGCTGGCGATGAACCGGGCGATCAAACGACCTCTGTTGCGGCCATCCGCATGGGAACGGCGACACTGACTGGCGCGGGGCGTGACTGGCGCGGATCGGAGACCTCTGTCGATGTGTTCGACGCCAAGGCGGACGCTGCTGCGGTTCTGGCGGGGCTTGGTCTCGATCCGACGAAAGCGCAAATCACGCGCAATGCACCCGGGTGGTTCCATCCTGGTCGATCCGGTACGTTTCAGCTTGGACCGAAAAATGTGCTTGGGCATTTTGGAGAAGTTCATCCCTCTGTTGCGGCAAAGCTCGGGCTTGGGCGCGCTGCCGTCGCGTTCGAGTTAACGATCGAAGCGCTGCCAAGCCCGAAGAAGAAAACACCAAGCCGCGGTGCCGTCGAGATGGCGGACCTGCAGCAGGTGAAGCGCGACTTTGCGTTTGTGGTGGACGCGAACATAGCCGCTGGAGATCTTGTGCGCGCGGCACAGGGCGCGGAAAAAAAACTAATCAGTGGCGTTTCGGTGTTCGATGTCTTTGAAGGGGCAAGTCTCGGCGAAGGAAAGAAATCAATTGCCATCGAGGTGACCCTGCAGCCACGCGGACAAACCATGACAGATGAAGATATCGAGGCTGTCGCAAGCAAGATTGTTGCGCAGGTGAAGAAGGCCACAGGCGGGGAAATTCGGGGTTAAAGCAACGGCGCGACGACCTCAGACAAGAACTGAGCATGTCCGCTATGAACTTGCTCGTGTTGCATGACCCGCGCCATAGCCGCATGAAAAGGGAACGCTCAAATGAATGCGGTCGAACTCCGCGACGCCATAACCGAGATTTTTGCAGAACGAAGCAAGCTCGCCGCTCAGAGCGAATACGATAAAAGTGTTTGCATACGAGCCGTTGCAGCTGCGCGAGATCGATTTCTAACCGTGGCCGTTACAGGTGACGCTATCAAATACGGTCAATCCGTCTTGCAAACGCTCACAACACTTCGCAAAACTTACAACGACTCAGATGGCAAATACACGTCTGGCAAAGGCTCAATCGGTGATGTTTTGCTGGATGTCACCGCACTCATTGAGAACTCACAGGGACCGGACAGCCTCCATTAGCGGACGTGAGATGGCATTTCTGCGAGAATCTGGGAGGAGGCCGTTTCAGACATTTAAAACAATCTCGGCATTAGACTTCTTTGATGGTAGCGCGTGTGTCCAGATAGGCCATAGGGTCTGGGGCATGAGACATCATGGTATCACGCCATATGACTTGCTCTGCGTTGATCAAGCCCAACTCCCAAACGCAGGCAACAACCGGACGGGCGTCAGTATCCATAGGCGCATCTGCGCCCCATAGTGTCCGTCTGATATGCTGACACAAGACCGAACCTTGGATCCACCAATGGATCAGGATTGAAATCCCAACATCGCCTGGATGTATTATGGCAAACCCAAGGCCATTATCATCACCCGCTACAGCAACGCGTGAAGGCACATCAGATTTCGCAAAATTGTACGCATCCTCGACCATCTGATCTGTCAAAAACTGCTCCTTGGCGCGGATACTATAAACCTTGAGTTTCAACGGACCAACATCCCAATTTTCCAAATTTGAAACAGATCGAGGAGAGTACTCTTCGGTAACGTGACGGTTCATCTGATTGCCTCCGATCCGGCAAGGTGGTTCGCTCATAAGGTACTTTTGCCAGTAGTATAATGCGATTGATGTATCTGAAGGACGCTTGTAACCGCTGAATGCGTGCGGCCGTTTGCAACAGTTGTCCGATCATTCGCCTTAGACTCTAGTGATAACGTGTCGCTCTCAAAACAATCCAGAGTTTGGCACAATCGAAACCAACACAAGGCCATCTCAATGTCTTTTGAAATATGGTTGGCGTTCATACTTGCAAACGCCGTGGTTACGTTGATCCCCGGACCGAGCGTTTTACTCGTGGTTGGACAAGCCCTCACGCGTGGTACCAAATCCGGACTACTATGCATCGTTGGTGGTTTGATTGGCGACGCCTGCCTTATGGCTTTATCTCTTATCGGCGTCGGCGCCATTCTTGCGGCATCCGCAACGCTCTTCCAGCTTTTGAAGTGGGCTGGCGTATTTTACATGGCTTATCTTGGCTTCAGTCAGATTGTAGAAGCGCGACGTGGTGCCATGCTCAATTTCGTGCAAGAGAATGAAGTACTTGCGACGCGTACACTTAATGCTGGATTTTTTTCCTCTTTACTGAATCCGAAAGGCATTGCGTTCTATGTTGCGCTTCTGTCTCAATTCATAGATCCGAATAGCGATTTGTCCCTACAAATCTCGATCTTGCTCGTGACGTCCACGATCGTTACCGGATCTATTCTCTCCGGTTACGTTTTCGTTGCTGCACGCGCCCGCAACATGTTCAAAAGCCAGAAGGCGCAACGGCGATTTGGTTATACAGGTGGAAGCTGCATGATTGGTGGTAGCGTACTGATCGCAACAACGCGTTGAAACAAATC
>CALHAX010000103.1 GCA_937931785.1 uncultured Hyphomicrobiaceae bacterium
GACACCGATGCGCGCGTCGTTGGCGAAAGCGGTCTTGACGCAAGAGATTCCAACCGCACTCAGAAAGGCCACGAGAAGTGGCTCGTTCTGGTCGGCATCTGTACGCATCTCGGTTGCATCCCCAAGGGACAAAGTCTCTCGGACAAGAAGGGTGAGTACGATGGCTGGTTCTGCCCGTGCCACGGATCGCACTACGATACGGCTGGCCGCATTCGTAAAGGTCCGGCACCACGGAACCTTGATGTCCCACCGGTCACCTTCATTTCCGACACCAAAATCAAGATCGGCTAAGGGGAAAAACGATGTCTCATGAATCGACCTATCAGCCGAAACCCGGCCTTGAGCGCTGGATGGACGATCGCCTGCCGATCGTTCGTATGGGCGCTGACTTCCTGGCGATGCCTACGCCACGGAACCTGAACTATTTCTACACCTTCGGCGGTATCCTGACGTTCTGCCTGATCGTGCAGCTTGTCACCGGCATCGTGCTCGCCATGCACTACAAGCCGAGTGCCGCGGAGGCATTCGCCTCGGTCGAACACATCATGCGTGACGTGAACTGGGGCTGGCTGCTACGTTACACGCATGCGGTTGGCGCCTCGATGTTCTTCATCGCGGTCTACATCCACATTGCGCGTGGCATGTATTACGGCTCCTACAAACAGCCGCGTGAAATTCTCTGGATCCTCGGCGTGCTCATTTTCCTTCTCATGATGGCGACGGCCTTCATGGGCTACACGCTCGTGTGGGGGCAAATGAGTTTTTGGGGCGTGACCGTGATCACGAACCTGTTCTCAGCGATCCCGTTTGTTGGCGAAAGTATTGTGCAATGGTTGTGGGGGAACTTTGCCGTTGCGGATTCGACGCTCAATCGTTTCTTCGCGCTGCACTACCTTCTCCCGTTTGCAATTCTCGGGTGTGTCGGACTGCATATCTGGGCGCTGCACGTCACAGGCAGCAACAACCCGCAGGGCGTTGAAGTGAAGTCCGGTTCGGACACGCTGCCGTTTCACCCGTACTACACGGTGAAGGACATGTTCGCGCTTGCGGTGTTCTGCATCGTCTTTGCGTGGTTCGTGTTTCAGGTGCCGAACTATCTCGGCCACACGGACAACTACAATCAGGCGAACCCGCTTTCGACGCCGGCGCACATCGTGCCGGAATGGTACTTCCTGCCATTCTACGCAATTCTTCGCGCCATCCCCGACAAACTTGGTGGTGTGATTGCAATGTTTGGATCAATCGCGATCCTGTTCTTCCTACCGTGGCTTGACCGTTCTCGCATCAAATCTGCGAAGTATCGGCCGATGTACAAGTGGTTCTTCTGGCTGTTTGCATTCGTTGTTTGCTGCCTTGGCTATCTCGGTGCCAAACCGGCTGAAGGCATCTATGTCACACTGTCACAACTCTGCACGGCTTACTACTTCGCGCATTTTCTGATCATCCTGCCGTTCCTCGGTATCATCGAGAAACCAGGCAATGTCCCTGTCTCGATTACAGAGTCCGTGCTGGGAAAAGACGGGGCTGGTGGTACGCCTGATGGTGCTGCTGCAGCGCCTGAAACACGCTGAGTGGGGGGCTGATCATGACCAACACATTACTGATGCGCACCGTCGCACATAAAGGGGCTCGGATGACATTCGGTTCGCTCAAAGGCGTTGCTGTGGCGACAGCCTTGACCATGGCGCTCGCCACATCGTCGGCACACGCTGCAGGCGGCGGCGTCACTGTCGAGGCTCAGGACTGGAGCTTTTCCGGCGTCACGGGTCACTTCGACAAGGCACAATTGCAACGTGGCTTCCAAGTCTACAAGGAAGTCTGTTCGAGCTGTCATGGACTGAAATTCCTGCACTGGCGGAATCTTGGAGAAACGGGCGGGCCAGGCTTTTCTGAAGCAGAGGTCAAGGCGCTTGCTGCTGCAGCAGAAGTGCAGGATGGACCGGACGATGAAGGCGAGATGTTTGATCGCCCCGGGCTTCCCTCCGACAGCATGGGATCGCCGTTCGCAAACGATGCAGCAGCACGGGCGTCTAACAATGGTGCCCTGCCACCCGATTTGTCGCTGATTGCCAAGGCACGTGGCGTCACGCGCCCAGGCCTGCCAATCGCGCCTCTGAACTGGCTCCGTGACATTATTTCCGGTGATGAGACTGGTGGTGCGGACTACCTGTACGGCCTCCTGACCGGATACCCGGAAAACCCACCCGAAGGTTTCGTTCTCTCGGAAGGCATGAACTACAACACTGTTTACGAGGGCCACCAGATCGCGATGGCAGCGCCGTTGAGCGATGATGCAGTCGAGTATTCGGATGGTACACCACAGACCCTACAGCAGCATGCCAAGGACGTTACCGCGTTCCTGATGTGGGCCGCGGAGCCGAAACTGGAAGAACGCAAGTCACTTGGCATCCGCGTGATGCTCTACCTGCTGATCCTCAGTGCGCTGCTCTACCTGACAAAGCGCAGCCTGTGGTCAAGGTTAAAGCACTGAAATCATCCGCCGTTGAGCGGATGATATACACAATTCGAAAAGGTCCCGATCAGTCGGGGCCTTTTTTTGTGTTCTGATCAGATGCCCCGCCAAGCAATGCATCAAGCAGAGCCATATCATCGATCTCGTCAATCATGCGTTTGGTGATGGTGTTCAGTTGTCCGTCGATCATCAACATCGCGTACCCATGAACAAGTGACCATGCGAATGCCACCCCCACTGCCCCCTCCCGATCGAGTTTATTGCTGGCCGATCCGGTGCCATGCGTCAGCCCGGCAAACGCCGCCTCGGAGGCCGTTTTCAACGCGGAACGTGTATAGTCGAGCCTGGTATTGCGAAACATGAGTTGGAAGAGATCCGGATTGTTCTTCGCGAACACGACGTAGCGGCGCCCCTGCTCCCGCAAGCCCTGCTTCGGATCGATCTGTGTGTCGCCTGCCTCTCCGGGCGAAGCAATCTCTGCGTTGAACCGCTCAAAACCGCGCGCTGCGAGATCACTCAGAAGCCCCGTGAGATTGTCGAAATGATTTTTGGGCGCCGCGTGGGACACGCCGGCCTCGCGCGCCGTTGCACGGAGCGTCAACTTCTCCAGACCATCGCGACGCAGAACAATCTCGGCGGCATCGAGCAATGCGCCCTTCAGGGCACCGTGGTGGTAGGATTTTTCTCGGTCAATCGGTTGGCTTCGCGTGTTCATGTTGCTCCGACGATCTCAAGGCAATGAACTCCATACTCTACAACAAATTATATTGACACCGTCAACATATTGCATCACCCTTATATTGACAGCGTAAATATACCACTGATCTGTGGTGGAGTGCGACCGATGACATCCAATATTGTCTTCAACATTCTTCTTACCCTCCATATCGTCGGAGGCAGTATTGCGCTGCTGGCGGGTTATGGCGCACTCGTGGTCAAGCGCGGCGGACCGCGTCACCGGCTGCTCGGCAAGATCTATGTTGGCGGCATGGTTACGGTGGTGCTGACCGGGTTCCCGATGTCAATCCTGCACCCCAACCCGTTCCTGTTCGGGATCGTGCTCTTCAGTGGATACTTTGTTTTCAGTGGGTGGACGGCGGCAGCTTACCGCAAAGGCGAAACCCTGCTTCTGGAACGCGCAGCTGCAGTGGGGCTGACGCTCCTATCTCTCAGCGTGATTATCTACCTTGTTCTCGCACAAGGCGACAGTTCGCCCTTCCTGACAACCGGACGAACGACCGGGCTCGTCTTTGCCCTTATCGGTGTTGTTGTTGCAGGACGGGATTCCCTGGTCCTGCGGTCCGGTCCGCTCCTCGGTAAAGATCGCATCATCAAACACCTCATCTCCATGTGCGCGGCACTGATCTCAACGACGACGGCTGTCGCAGTCACAGTGCTTGGCGCATTCCCGCAGATTCCCGAGCTTGTTCTCTGGATCGGGCCAACACTGGTTCTCAGTCCGGTGATCTCGTACTGGGCGCGACAGGTTAAGGTCGGAAGCTTCAAGTACTGAGCGTCGCACGGCAGACGGCACCCGGTAACTTGCCGGTATCCACGTGCGCCTGATCGCACTAGTTTGCCGCCTGAAATGGCAGTTGCGATGCGAAGGGCGAAACATGACACAGTCGGTGCTGGGTATTATTGGCGGATCAGGTCTCTATGACTTACCAGGTCTTGAGGGACAGCGTTGGGACACAATCAATAGTCCTTGGGGAACACCGTCAGATCAAGTCCTGCGCGGCACAATCGCAGACACACCAATTGTTTTTCTTCCGCGGCATGGTCGTGGGCATAAATTATCTCCGTCGAGCATCAACTATCGTGCAAACATCGACGTGATGAAGCGTGCTGGCGTTACGGATCTCGTTTCGGTTTCAGCCTGTGGATCGTTTCGGGAAGAGTTGCCACCGGGACATTTTGTTCTGGTGAATCAATTCATCGATCGGACGTTCGCGCGCGAAAAAAGCTTCTTTGGCGAAGGATGCGTAGCGCATGTTGCGATGGCGGATCCCGTGAGCCCCGGTCTCGTGGACAGGATCGCGAGCGCTGCCAAGGGGGAAGACATCGCAATCACGCACGGTGGTACTTATCTCGCAATGGAAGGACCGCAATTCTCGACACGGGCCGAGTCCGAGCTTTATCGCGCATGGGGATGCTCCGTGATCGGCATGACGAACATGCCGGAAGCAAAGCTCGCGCGTGAAGCTGAACTTTGCTACGCGACCGTTGCCATGGTGACGGATTTTGACTGCTGGCACGATGACCACACCGATGTTGACGTTGCGGAGATTATTCGTGTCCTGCAGGACAATGCCGCGCGGGCTGCCCGACTTGTGGCCCGACTTGCAACAGATTTCCCGAAAACGCATCCACCCTGCCCGCTTGGTTCGGACCGCGCGCTGGATGTCGCCATTATCACACCGCCAGATGCGCGTGATCCGGCATTGATGGAAAAACTGGACGCGGTTGCGGGACGTGTTTTGTAGAGCTGGGGTGTGTCTGACTTAAATGGAAACACCGCGATGCCAGTAGAACGACTTGGGCCGTCGCGTCATGATTCCATTTGAATCAGACGCGCTATCTGCGAGAATTTTTTGAAGCGCCTACGCGAAGCCTGTCGACTGCGACCGCGCGCGATCACGCAAGGCAAGGTAGGCCGGCCAGTGTTCGTTCAGGATATCGTGCAGGCGGGGAGCTATGGCGGCGGCGGCCTTGAAGACTTCGATGGCGGGTGGGGCGTCCGTAGCAGCCCTGATGCCAGTGCTTTGCGTGGCTTTCCCATGCCAGCCTTCAACATGTTTCCAATCGGTCGGTGTCGCGTCTGGTGACCATTCGAACGCATGATCCGCGTCCGCAAGTCCGACGGATGTCCAATACCGGGAGATGACGTCAACAGGATCAGCCTGGATGGCTTCAGCTTCGAGGATAACAGGCGTTTTCCCGCACCTCTGTTCCAGCCATTGCACGTGCTCCAGTTGCGCCACGAGGCCTGCCTCTGCGGAAGTGAAATCCGGATCGAGTTTCCAGTAAGACGCGAGGGTGCGTCGCGGGTCGCGAATAAGGAATGTGTGCGTCATGCGGTCGGCAAAGGCGTGATCTTCGAACAAGCGTGGCACGACATAATAGCTCATGTCCTTGAAGAACACGGGCTGCGTTATGGCAGACGCGAGGATTGCTGTACGGGCGTCCTCGTAGGTTCGGGGTGCATCAGCATCGGCATCGAGGTGCGTCATGGTCGCAGCACTGCGATTGATGTAATAATCTCCCAAAAACGGTTCGTGAAAGCACGCCAGATCGCCACGCTCGCGCATGATGCGTTCTGTCGCTGTGGACATCGAGCGCGGATGCGACCAGAGTGCGATGATCGGATGTTGTGCGGTTACCACGGGATTTGTGCTCCGTCGTACGCAAACAGGCCACCGGATTGTTCCGGTGTCAGTGTGTCGAGCACGGACAGCATTCTGGCGGCGGCGTCCTCCGGTTCAAAAAGCTCTCGTTTGCCGGCGAAGGGGGCGGACAGGTCTGTTCGCACTGTGCCGGGATGCAGTCCAGCGATGACCGCTTGCGGTCTTTTGCGCGCCACCTCAATGGATGTTGTCTTGACGAACATGTTCAAGGCTGCCTTCGCTGCCCGGTAGCCGTACCACCCGCCAAGCCGATTGTCAGACACGCTGCTGACGCGTGCAGAGAGGGTTGCAAAAACTGCTGCGCCGCCGACAGGTAGAAGCGGAATAAAATGTTTCATCAGGAGCAATGGCCCTGTTGCATTAACCGCGAACGCCTGCGCTATTGCCGTTGGCGTGACGGCAGCCAGCGATTTTTCAGGCTGAACAGCTTCCGTGTGCAGCATGCCTGTGGCATCGATCATCAGATGATAGGGGCCCCTCTCCACGAGTGCTTGAGCGGCGACAGCAATGCTGTTTTCATCTGTCAGGTCGAAGGCGTTACGTGCGTCACCACTTCGAGATAACCGCGTAACGCTCGCACAGGCCGGATCAACATCAAGCAAATCTGCAAACGCCTTCCCGATCCCGCCCGACGCGCCGAAAATGATCGCGCGATAGTCCGGGCCAAATCGCTGCATGTTCATCAAGGTGTTCATGCGCTTATTCATACGCAAACTGGCGAGCTGCGCCAATCGATGATA
>CALHAX010000104.1 GCA_937931785.1 uncultured Hyphomicrobiaceae bacterium
ATCCCGGGCATTCAGGAGTTCGTCAGGGAATGGACGAAGGACGCAACCTTCGGTGAAGAAGGTTATCTGGTTGACAAGGGCCTGATTCCAATGCCGGGCGACGAGCGCAAGGCGACCGTCGGCAAGGCCGATGCGTTGACAACGATGACTGGTGACGAGCCACTCAGTTAAGTTGATCGTGAATCCTACTAAAATAAAGGAGGCGTCTCGTCCAAGGGATGCCTCCCGTTTTTTGAAGACTAAGACGTCCGATTGCGAGCCCATCCTGCCGTTTCTGATATCTGCTCCATTTCCGGCCAGTGGCATGGCCAAGAGGCGAAACGTCGATGTTGATCCTGACCGCATTCATTATTGCAGCGCTGGTTGTTGTCGCGCAGATTGCTGGGCAACGGCGCGCGGCTACACTTGCGGGTGACGAACCTCAGAGCCTTCATTCTCGACCGATCTATCACGGATTGAAAAGCGCCCTGTGGACGGGCCTTGTCGGTTTTTCCATTCTGATTGTTGCGAGTGTTGTCTCCCGGCAGCTCATCGACACGCAGTTACGCGCATCTTTGCCAACCGACGTGCAGGGATACGCAGACATCAAGAAGGACCGTCTGATCAGCGACGCCAAGGCTGTTGGAGATGGAGATATTGTCTCCGCACCGCTCGACGAGGGATACAAAACTGCGCGCGATGCGCTTGCACAGGATTACCTTGGTCTCAAGACCCTACGTGAATGGGGCATATCAATTGGCACCGTTCTAGCCTCTCTCGCTGCTCTGTTTCTGACCTATCGTGGTATTCACAGGGAATCGCGCGCACGAAACAGTTCAGAACGAATTATTCGCGGTGGTTTGTTTGTCAGCGCAGGTATCGCAATCCTGACCACAATCGGAATTTTGTTTTCTCTTCTTGGCGAGACGATTAAATTCTTCAGTAATGTGCCATTCTACAAGTTTCTGTTCGGCACACATTGGTCGCCACTCTCTGGTGTGTTTGAGGGTGTTGTCGATGAAAACACAGTTGGTGCGATTCCACTGTTTGCTGGAACCTTCATGATCACCGGCATCGCGATGCTTGTCGCTGTCCCAATTGGATTGATGGCGGCTGTATACCTATCTGACTATGCGAGCCCCCGCGTCCGCGCCTGGGCCAAACCGCTTTTGGAAATCCTGGCTGGCATTCCAACCGTGGTCTACGGGTTTTTTGCTGCCATAACGGTTGCGCCGCTCATTCGCGGATCCGGTGAGGCACTTGGTCTTTCTGTCGCGTCGGAAAGTGCGCTGGCTGCTGGCTTTGTCATGGGCATCATGATCATACCTTTCATTTCTTCTCTCTCTGACGATGTGATCAACGCGGTTCCCCAATCGTTGCGCGATGGATCATATGGTCTGGGTGCCACCAAGTCGGAAACCATCACGAAGGTTGTACTTCCGGCAGCGCTTCCCGGAATCGTGTCCGCGGTTCTGCTCGGCATTTCGCGTGCCGTCGGGGAAACGATGATCGTGGTTATGGCCGCTGGTCAGGGTGCCAACCTGACATGGAACCCGCTTGAAGCTGTCACAACGGTGACGGTGCAAATCGTGGCACTGATTACGGGTGACACGGAAGCGGACACTGCAGCTGGTCCTGCTTTCGCGCTCGGTTTCACGCTGCTTTGCATCACGCTGATCCTCAACATGTTCGCGCTGAGGATCGTCCAGAAATACCGGATGCGGTACGAATAGGGAGTATGCGTTCGATGGATCAGACCTCACATCAGTCAGCGAAACCGGGTGCACCGAGTGTTCACAGGACAAGCGCTGCACAAGGCCGTCTCAAAAAGCGCTATCGCATTGAAGCCTGGTTCAAGGCGTGTGGCATGCTGGCTGTCGGTCTGGCCTGTGCGGCGTTGATCTGGCTGCTGTCCTCAGTAGTTGGCAAGGCCGTTGGAGGCATGACTGAAACCTACATCACGTTACCTGTAACGTTTGACAAGGCTGAGATTGACCCGAAAGGATCAGGCGATCCGAAAGTCATTCGGGGGGGTAATTTTTCCGGTCTTATCAAGACATCTCTTCGGGGCGCGTTTCCGTTTATCAAGAAGCGCCGTGACAAACTCGCTCTCTACAAGTTGACCAGCAATGGTGCCGAGTTGGAGTTGCGCCACCGTGCCATGAACGATCCGTCGATTATCGGTACGACACAGACCATTCGCTTGCTCGCTTCCGATGATGTGGACCTTTATGTCAAAGGCTACGAAGGGGAGCTCAGAACTCTGGCGCATTCTGGCACTGCCACGCCCGTTGGCATGTCTGGTAACGTGAAGGTGCGCGTCGATGCCAACGCCTTTCAAGCGGCACTTGAAAAGGCCAAGGAAGAGCTGCGCAGAAAGGCGGATGCACTCCGTCAGCAAGCTCAACGAGAAGAACGGGCCATTGGAGTTTTCGAAGGACGTATCAAGGCACTACCTGATGATGCAAATCCAGATTTGCGTTCTCAATACGAAAGCCGAATCACCGCCTACAAGTCTCGTCGAGACACTCTGATGCGTAACGCGCAAGAGTTCGAAAAACGCGCCAACACGGACGGTGGACGCGAACTGCTCTCACCTTCGCTGCCGAGTTACTTCGTGTTTATCAATGGCGGTGTCATCAAGGTTGAAACGGTGTCGCCCAACATGATCGAGGGGCAAGCGCTGGTGCCTCTCAGTTCCGAAGTTCCTGCGGGAGCAACTGATTGGCAATTGAAAGTAAACCCGACAAGCGAGTCAGGGCGCCGGATTGGTGACAAGCAGGCAACATGGATTGAAGTGTTGCGCGCGAATGGCAAGGTTGAAACCAACTTCAATTGGCGATTTTTCACGGCGAGCGATTCGCGCGAAGCGGAGACGGCAGGGATCTGGAGTTCTGCAGCCGGCAGCTTCTGGACGATGCTGATTACGTTTTTTCTCTCTTTCCCGATTGGCGTTGCTGCTGCGATCTATCTTGAACAATTTGCACCAAAGAACCGGATCACTGACTTTATTGAAGTGAACATAAATAACCTTGCAGCGGTTCCGTCGATTGTCTTTGGACTTCTTGGCCTGGCAGTCATCATCGAATTCATTGGCAATGATATATTTGGGGAGCAATTACGCTCCACAGCACTTGCCGGTGGAATAGTGCTCGCTCTGATGTCCCTTCCTACGATCATCATTGCGTCACGTGCAGCGATCAAGGCAGTGCCGCCATCCATCAAGGAGGCCGCACTCGGTGTCGGCGCGTCAAACGAACAAGCGGTGTTTCACCACGTGCTTCCTCTTGCGATGCCCGGGATACTGACAGGTACCATTATCGCGATGGCACAGGCACTCGGTGAAACTGCCCCGCTGCTCATGATTGGTATGGTCGCATTCATCACTGAAGTGCCAACATCTCCGCTCGATAATGCGTCTGTTCTGCCAGTACAGATTTTCCGATGGTCAGATTTCCCGGAACGTGCCTTTGAAATGCGTACGGCCGCAGCGATTCTAGTGTTGCTGGTCTTTCTGGTGATCATGAACACAATTGCAGTTCTATTGCGCAAACGGTTCGAACGTCGCTGGTAGCGCAGGGCAATTCCTGAATGTCCCACAACTCGTGGATGGATAAGAAATGAACGTTGTTACTGAACAAGAGCAGATTGCAAACACGATGATCCAGGCCAAGCAGCAGTCTGCCGAAACGCAGTATAAAATTGTCAGCAAGAACGTTGACGTTTTTTATGGTAATAAACAGGCTTTGTCTGGTGTGACCTTCAACGCGCATGCCAACGAAGTTACATCGTTGATCGGACCATCCGGTTGCGGGAAATCCACGTTCCTGCGTTGCGTGAACCGCATGAATGACACAATCCCGATTTGTCGCGTCGAAGGCGAGATCTGGATCGATGGCCAGGACATTCACGCACCTGAACTTGATGTTGTTGAGCTGCGCGCTCGGGTCGGCATGGTGTTTCAGAAGCCCAATCCGTTTCCGAAATCCATCTACGAAAACATTGCCTACGGTCCGCGGATCCACGGGCTCACAAAGGACAAGAGCGAGCTCGATGAACTCGTTACGGTTTGCCTTAAACGTGCGGGATTGTGGGGCGAGGTCAAGGATCGGCTGGAAGAACCGGGAACGGGCTTGTCGGGTGGACAACAGCAACGCCTGTGTATCGCGCGCGCCATCGCAACGCAGCCCGATGTCATCCTTATGGATGAACCTTGTTCCGCGCTTGATCCAATTGCGACAGCCCGGATCGAGGAACTGATGCATGAGTTACGCGAGAATTATACGATCATGATTGTCACACATTCGATGGCGCAGGCGCAGCGGGTCTCACAACGCACGGCATTCTTCCACCTTGGTGAGCTTGTGGAGTACGGTGAGACCGAGCAGGTCTTCCGAAACCCAACGGACGAACGCACGGAAAGCTATATCTCAGGCCGGATTGGATAAAAATCATGCCCTTGCAGAACACGACGGGTTTCACAACCTTCGACGAAGAACTCGAGCAGATCGAAAGCGCTGTCGCGCAAATGGGTGGCATGGTCGAAGGGCAGATCCACGATTCGATCATTGCTCTTATTGATCGCGACACCGAGTTGGCTGAAAAAGTCCGCGCTCGTGACAAGGGCATAGACCGGCTTGAATTTGATATCGACGAAGCGGTGGTGCGCATTCTCGCACAAAGACAGCCCCAGTCTCAGGATTTGCGCGCTGTTGTTTCCGTTCTCAAGATTGCAGCGAATCTGGAGCGGATTGGGGATTATGCCAAGAACATTGCAAAACGGTCCAGCGTGCTTGGTGAATTCCGCCATATCGGCTCTTCCACGAACATCGTCAAACGTATGAGTGGTATGGTGGAAGCCATGCTCAAGGATGTGCTTGATGCGTACTCTGCCCGCGACATTGCATTGGCTGACGACGTGCGTGAGCGCGACGAGGAAGTTGACCAGATGCACAATACCCTGTTCCGAGAGCTCCTGACCTACATGATGGAGAATCCGCGAAATATTACTCCGTGTATGCATCTTCTGTTCATTGCCAAGAACGTCGAGCGCATGGGAGACCACGTTACTGGTATTGCGGAACAGATCCACTATCTTGTGTCGGGTGTGTTGCCGGACGACGAGCGACCAAAAGGTGATGTGACGAGCCTGACTTCGCTCGAATCGCTTACTGATGACGTGCAGGGCGTCGATCAAACATGACAGCTCTACCGGCCAGCAGCATTCTTGTTGTTGAGGACGAACCGGCTCAGATGGAGTTGTTGGTCTATAATCTGAAGGCTGAAGGATTCCGGTTGTTTCAGGCGCGTGACGGCGACGAGGCGCTTTTGCTTGCAGACGAGGAACAGCCGGATCTAATCATTCTCGACTGGATGCTGCCCCAGGTGTCGGGTATCGAAGTT
Organism: uncultured Hyphomicrobiaceae bacterium; assembly: GCA_937931785.1. GTDB lineage: Bacteria > Pseudomonadota > Alphaproteobacteria > Rhizobiales > CALHAX01 > CALHAX01. Next base: position 5,383 of record CALHAX010000104.1, read on the forward strand.
TGTCGGCAACTCAGGCAAAAAAGCCAGACGCGACATATCCCGATCATCATGTTGACGGCACGGAGTGAAGAAGCGGATCGGATCCGTGGTCTCGACACTGGCGCAGACGACTATGTCTCGAAACCGTATTCCGTCAACGAACTTGTTGCGCGCGTGCGGGCATTGCTCAGGCGTACGCGCCCCGGCAGTGATGGTGAAATGCTGACCTATGCCGGTATTTCGCTCGACACCAGCCAACACAAGGTTTCGCGTGATGGCGCGACGCTGAAGCTCGGGCCTACCGAGTTTCGACTGCTGACTACATTCATCCAGAGGCCAGGACGTGTGTGGTCTCGCGAACAGTTGCTTGACCGGGTGTGGGGGCGGGACAAGGACGTCGACCTGCGAACGGTCGATGTTCATGTTGGCCGGTTACGCAAAGCACTGAGCAAGGATGGCGAACCTGATGTCATTCGAACTGTCCGTGGCGCCGGTTATTCGCTGGACACAGAAAACTGACCGGATTTTAAAGTCTGAAGGTTGGGATGCGCATCAGGCGAGTACGGTCTGACGCTGCTCACCAAGACCATCCACACCAAGGGTCACGACATCGTCGGCCTTGAGATAAGTTGGTGGTTTCATGCCCATACCGACGCCTGGCGGTGTGCCCGTGGAGATAATGTCTCCGGGCTGCAGGCTCATGAACTGACTGATGTAAGATACAATGAATGTCACGGAAAAGATCATAGTGGATGTTGATCCCTTCTGGCGGCTGTTTCCGTTGACGTTCAACCAAATGCCGAGTGCTTGTGGATCCGGTACGTCGTCCCGGGTGACCAGCCATGGGCCCACGGGTCCGAATGTATCGCAGGACTTGCCTTTGACCCATTGTCCTTGACGCTCGGTCTGAAATGCGCGTTCGGATACGTCATGCACAACGCAATAGCCAGCAACGTGGGCAATTGCATTTTTTTCACTGATGTATTTTGCTTCCGTGCCGATCACGATTCCCAGTTCGGCTTCCCAATCGAGTTTTGTCGACCCCCTGGGGGTCTGGATCGGGTCGTTCGGACCACTGATCGAAGAGGTGGCTTTGGTGAACAAAACGGGTTCGGTTGGAATAGGAAGTCCAGATTCCCTGGCGTGATCCGAGTAGTTGAGGCCGACGCACACGAATTTTCCAACGTTGCCAACGCATGGGCCGATCCGCTCTCCCGCTGGTACAACAGGCAAGGTTGAGAGATCCATGCCGCGCAAATGGTCAAGAGTGCGCTCGTCGAGCGTGGCACCTGTGATATCTTCAACGACACCACTCAGATCTCGCGTTATGCCTGAGTCATCGAGAATGGCCGGTTTCTCGTGACCCTTTGGTCCGCATCGCAAAAGCCTCATACTTGTTCTCCCTGGAAGCGGACGCACACCACGTCTTTCGTCACGCGCTATCCGCGAACACGGCTTTTCGTTGGGTCGTAGTGTGACAGCCCCACAATGCGGGCTGAAAGTCGTTTTTGATGTCCGTCCAGTTTACCGACTTCAACTTCGGTGCCGATTTCAGAGTGGGCAATATCGACGCGCGCCAGGGCAATGTTCTTTTTGAGGATCGGTGAGCGCATGCCGCTGGTTACTTCGCCGATTTGAGCGCGTGCGCCAACCTGTTCCCCTGCAAGATGAATGCAATCGCCATGGCCCACAGCGTCTTGCGCTTCGATATCGAGGCCGACCAGTTTGCGTTGCGGATTTTCCTTGCGCCGGATCAATGCGTCGCGACCGATGAAATCATCTTCCTTGGACTTGAGTGGAACGGTAAATCCGATTCCCGCTTCGAACGGATCTGTCTGATCGCAGAACTCGTAGCCCGCAAAAATGAGACCGGCTTCGATCCGCACCATATCGAGTGCATTCAAACCAAGCGGTTTGAGGCCGTGCGGTTGGCCCGCGTCCCAGACAGCATCAAACACTGCAACGGCATCTTTCGGATGACAGTAGATCTCATAGCCTAGTTCACCGGTGTAGCCTGTGCGGGAGAGAACAATCGGAATACCTTTGAACCCGCCAATCCGGGCAGGTGCAAAACGGAACCATCCCAGCTCTTCGACGTTCGGGTGTGCGGGAGCTGTCCAGATGATATCCTTGAGGATGTCGCGCGATTTCGGTCCCTGAACTGCGATGTTGTGAAGTTGATCCGTTGACGAGCGAACCCAGCATTTGAGTCCAAGCTTTTCTGCCTGCTCGCGCAGATGAATGCCGGAAAGATCGCTCCCACCCACCCAGCGGAAATTATCGGCCCCGAGACGATAAAGCGTACCGTCATCGATCATACCACCGTGCTCGTAACACATCGCTGTGTAGACAACTTGTCCGGTTGCAAGTTTGCGTATGTTGCGTGTCAGGCAATACTGCAGCAGCGCCTCGCTGTCGGGGCCGGTTACCTCATATTTGCGTAACGGCGACAGGTCCATCACTGCGGCGTCCTTGCGACAGGCCCAGTAGTCCACCGTCTCGCAACCGTCGTTGAAGTGTGTGGGCAGCCAGAAGCCGTTATACTCCTCGAAATTTCGAGTGTGGCGGGCGAAACAGGAGTGAAACCCTGTTTCTCGGGTCAGTTCTGCGTCGGCATCTGGTGTCATGCGAAAGGCCACTGCTCGTGAGAATGAATTCTTTTCCGCATAGGTGCGGACGTGAATGTCGGAGGGATCCCAGCCGTTTCCCGGGTCGATATCGTCCGGGCAGGCGGAAGAGACGCACACCAGATCGGTGAGCGCTTTCATGAGAATGTAATCTCCCGGACGAGACCAGGACTCATCAGCGTACAGCACGTGATCGTCATCGATCCACGTGTTGTAGAAGAAGTTGATCGCTTCCCATCCTTCGCGTGGCGTGACACCATATTGGTCGAGCGCCCCGTTGAAGTTTTCTGTACAATTGACGTGCCCCGGATATCCCATGTCGTCGTAGTAACGGGAATTGCAGGCTGTTGCGAAAAAGTCGTGACGCCCACAGGTATCGCGCACAATCTCGACCAGTGGCTCCATGTCGAGGGCGAAACCTTTCGAAGGTATGCCCGGTTTCGGCCAGGAAAGGTGTGTCAGCGTCCGCGTGATCGTTGCGTCAAGCGCATACTCATTGCCCTTGTCGAGCTGTCGTGCCGAAAAACACTGAAAATCGGTCATTTGCTGACCAGCTACATCGATGATCTGGATATAATCTCCGGCCTTGACGAAGAATCCTGCTGCTGTTGCGCGATGAATTCGAATTTCATCAAGCGGCTTTGCCAGGGGTTCAGGCAGGTCACGTGCCGGCATGCGGCCATTCACTTTTGCCCGGCGAATGATGACCTCGACCGACGTTGACGTGTTCTGCGCCTCAGGCGACATGGCTTCGCCCGGTGCACAAACAATCAGGGTTCCTGCGCGCTCGGCGGTAAAACTTGCTGTGTTGTGCGACCGTGACGTGGCGCTGAAAACGCGGATCGCGCGGGCTGAAGCCAGATCGATTTTTTTGCGTGCCAATGCACGTCGTGCAATTTTTGCGCTTTCGGTTTCGGCAGACAGTGCGGCCTTGAGGCCCGTTGCCTTGCTATTGCCCTTGCGACCGAGAATTCCTGGATCAACCACACCTTTGGCATCCGCCACAAGGATTTCGCATGGTTGCCCGCCTTCCAGATCCGTCACCGTGAGGGTGTCGCCTAAACGCAAGTTCAGCAGGGCTGAGCCACCGCCCGGAACAACATAGCGTTCCACCCCAACGGGCATGATTGGACGCGTTCGATTGTGGATCGCACTTGGGGTTGGGGGGCCGGGAGGTACTGACGGATAACCTCCGTCAAAGGCTGAAACGCTCTCGGGCATGTCAAGCATTGGAGGACCTCGAAAGTTTCGAATTCACGAGAACTATACGGAGAAATTCAAACCGTGCCAATGATTGGTTCAAATTGGTTGCGATTGGTCTGCATTGGTTTCGCTGTGCGTTTGCCAGGGCCGCATATACCCTAAGCCACGCCCAGCGCATCCTTGCGCTCCTTGGCCCACGCGCCAATTAGCCGGTCAGCCACAATCCCCATCGTCGCAATGCCCAGTCCGGCCATCACACCACGTCCCGCATCACTTGTCGGCAACGCGCGATAGATCTCCTGACCAAGATCTGAACCGCCAATGAGCGCAGTAATCGCCGTCATTGCGAGCGCCATCATGATCGTCTGGTTCACACCGAGCATGATTTCAGGAAGTGCAACAGGCAGTTGAACTTTCCAAAGGCGCTGGAACGATGTGGCACCCGCCATGCGCGCCGCCTCGATCGTGACCTCGGGTATGCGTTTCAATCCAAGATAGGTGTAACGGATCGCTGGCACCGTGGCGTACGGAATGATCGCAAAGATGATCGCCAACTCACCGACCCGGAACAACATGATCGCCGGGATGAGATAGATGAACGACGGGAACGTTTGCAGAAGATCGCAGACGAAAAGAACTACCTTCGATGAACGCACCAAGCGTGACGTGATCACGCCAGCCACAGCACCCATCGCGAAGGCAGTCAGCGTCGTTGGCCAAATGTCCGCAGTTGAGTAGATTGCAGTAGGATCTGCTGCGAGCGCCTGATCAGCAATATTGTATGCGCCTGCCGCTCCAAAGATCGCCCAGATGCTCCCGAAAAGCAGAGCACCAACAACATCACCTGTTGTGACGCGTGGCTCCAGCAGATTCATGTCCTGCGTTGCCGTGATCCCCACAGTGATTCCGATCACTGCACACAGAACCAGCGCGGACGACACGTAGTAGAACGTGGTGGCGGCGAACTCCCAGTTTCCAATGAACACGATCAGGAACAAAAGCATGCCCGTAGTCAGGGCTGTCAAAGCCCAACCCCCCAGGCGGTAGGCAAGAACACCAATACCTGCCACAACGGCAATCCACGGCACGGACTGGTAAAAGTCGCGAAGCGGAATAAGCGTGTAGACCGTGATCCAGTCCCGCACCGGGCGAATGTAATCGATCAAGGAATACGTGAACGCCTTGATCACCTTGTCGAGTTCCAGCGCATCGTTTCG